>JBAUGC010000113.1:0-5976 GCA_049679485.1 Xanthobacteraceae bacterium | reverse complement strand
ATTGAGGTGAATCCAACTCACTGGCGGGAGTGGCATGCGAAGTCTTAGCGCTTCGGATCGGTGGTGGAACGTTGCGCGCGTCGCTCTTGCCGTCGTATTGCTGGTGCCAACGTCACGGGCATCGCTTGCACAGGAAAAGCTTAGTCCCCTGGAACGCCACGGCCGTACACTGGCCGAGCGAATGTGCTCACGGTGTCATGCCATCGGCAGGAGCGGATCAAGTCCGCACAGCCCGGCCCCTCCATTCCGCGCACTAGAGAACCGGGTGGACCTCGACAGCTTCACGGCCCGACTGCGCCAAGGTCTCATGAGCGGCCACCCCGATATGCCGACGTTTCGCTTCACCCGCGAAGATGCGCGCGCGCTGACTGCGTATCTGCGGGCGATCCAGGGGCTATAGTTCCGCGCCTTCTGCTTGATCCAGATCAAGCTTGATCGCGACGAATTGGTCTATGCAATCACGTGGATGCTTAAGAGGCACAGTGCCATGACCAAACCAGTTCCTGACAAGGCCGAAGTAGCCGTTGAATATCCAGACAAGTTTTATATTGGAACGTTCGAGCGGACGGCGCGTTTCGACGCCCATCTGGATGAAGCCGGGATTTCGCTCAGCCTGCATCGCGAGGGCACAGCGGATACGCGCAAATCCGTTCGTATGCATTTTCACTATGCGTTGTTCGCCGAGATCCTGCGCGATCTAGCGAAGACCGTGGCTTCACTGCCTCCAGCCGATGTGGCGCACCGCGAGGCCCTACGCGACGCTGCCGGGGCGCTTTATCTCGCGCTGAAGGCAGATGAGCACGAAAGCAAAAATCAGGATGATCTAACGGGCATGACGCCAGACGAGGAAGTGCGGCTCCTGCATCTTATGGAATAGGCTTGCCGGATGACCGCCGCAGGTTATGCCTTATCAGCTCCCGGATTTTAATTGACGGACCGCGCCTACAACGCTTGGCGGCATGCGTCCCGGATCCTCTCCACGAGCGCGTTACCGAGCAATGGCTTCTCCACAATAGGAACATCTGCGATCGCCGCGCGGGCGGTCAGCGCAGGATTGGCCTGGCTGATGAGCAGGATCGCCGGCGTCCGAACCTTCTGATCGCGCAATTTTCCGATCAATTCCATTCCGGTCATACCCGGCATTCTCTGATCGACGACAAAACAGTCGCAGCTACCAAAGTCACCAGCATCGAAAAGCTCAGCGGCGCTGCCGTAAGCCCGCACCACAAAGCCTTCCAATTCCAGTGAGAATTTCAGCGAGCTGGAAACCGCCGGATCGTCGTCAACTATTACAACCACCGGGGAACGCCCCTGCGTTTGGGACCGCAGCGCCGTTTCTGTCGGTTGCACCTATAACCTCGCATTCTACGTTCGCTTTTGTTGAAGAATGCAAGAACATCCGAGGCGCTGCATTGATATGCCTCAATTCACGCCAGCATGTCGCGGCAGCAGTCGCGATGGCCCAGCAACCGGCCGCTCGCCGTTTCACCCGGAATTTACCATCCCGACGATCAGCGCCATGCGCACGAGATCGGACAGGCTTCCCGCCTGCATCTTATTCATCAGATTGGCCCGGTAGATCTCGACTGTGCGCGGGCTGATGCCGAGGTCGTAGGCGATCTGCTTATTGGCCCGGCCCGCCACCAGCCCGCCAAGCACGTCGCGTTCGCGATTGGAGAGAGCTGCGAGTTTGTTCTCGATCTCCGCTCGCTCAGTATGGCGTTTGGTCTCGCCGTCCCGCCTCATGAGCGCCGAGCGCACGCTTGTCAGCAGGACTTCATCGTCGAACGGCTTTTCCAGGAAATCCAGGGCACCGATCTTCATTGCCTCGACCGCCAGCGGCACATCGCCATGGCCGGTGATTACGATCACTGGCATGGCAACCTTGAGCTCCTGCAAGCGCCGCAGCAAATCGATGCCGCTCATGCCCGGCATTCTCACGTCGGTGATGACGCAGCTGGCCCTCGCGTCGGGAAGCGCATCGAGGAAGGCCACGGCCGACGGGTAAGTTCGCACCTCGATCTGGGCCGCGCGCAACAGGAAAGCCAGCGATTCCCGAAGGGCCTCATCGTCATCGATGACATGCACAATGCCCTTTTCAGACGGCATCGCCGACCTCCTCCTTGGTCACAGCGGGCAGTGTGAAGCCAAACACCGTACCGCCTCCGGGATTGGGCCGCGCGGTGATCGAGCCGCCGTGCGCCTCGACAATGGTGCGCGAGATCGACAGGCCCACGCCCATGCCCTGGCGTTTCGTGGTGATGAACGGCTGGAACAGTTGCGCGCTGATTTCTGGGGCGAGACCGGTCCCGGTGTCAGCGACGGCGATCTCCACCATGTTGTCGGCAACGGCCGTCGCCGAGACGACAAGCTCGCGTCTCTCGGTGTCTTCCATCGCCTCGATGGCGTTGCGCATCAGATTGAGCAAGACTTGTTGGATCTGCACCTTGTCGGCAAGCACGGCGTCGGCTTGCGGATCGAACTCGAAGCGCACCCGTACGCCCCGGTCTTTGGCGCCGACCAGCGCAAGCGCGCTTGCTTCCTCCACGAGCTTCTTCACGTCTTCCACCCGCCGCTCGCTTTCGCCCCGGGCAACGAAGTCGCGTAGCCGGCGGATGACCTGCCCTGCCCGCATCGCCTGTTCGGCCGCCTTATCCATAGCCTTGCGCAGAATCGTTGCGCGTTCATCGGAACTATCTTCGAGCAGCCGCCGCGATCCGTTCATGTAGTTGGCGATTGCCGACAGCGGCTGGTTCAGCTCGTGGGCAAGCGCGGACGCCATCTCTCCCATGGCGGTCAACCGCGAGACGTGGACGAGTTCGGATTGCAATTCCTGGAGCCGCGCCTCGGTCTTCTGGCTCTCGGTGAGATCGCGGATGAATCCGGTAAAGAAGCGCTGGCTGCCGGTTTTCATTTCGCCGACGTTGAGCTCGAGGGGAAACGTCGAACCGTCCCTGCGTTCGCCGACGACAACCCGGCCGATGCCGATAATTCGCCGCTCGCCCGTGCTCATGTAGCGTTGCAAGTAGCTGTCGTGACTCTCGCGATACGGCGCCGGCATCAGCATTTTCACGTTTCTTCCGAGAACCTCCTCGGCGCTATAGCCGAATAACCGCTCCGCGGCCGCGCTGAAGGATTGCATGGTGCCGCGGTCGTCAATGACGATCATGGCATCAGGGATGGTGTCGAGAATGGATTTGACATGGGCTTCGCGGGCGAAAGCCTGCTCGGCGCTTGCCGCCGCTGCAAGACGCGAGCGGCGCAACAAATCGCCGCGCCACGACGCGCCGCCGCCGACCAGGGCGAATACGAAAGCATTGACGATGTCGGCGCTTACCAGAGTGCGATGATCGGCGACGAGAAACAGCCCGAGCAGCAGGCCAAGAATAGTCGCGAAGGCGCCCGGGCCCCACCCGCCGAATGCCGAGGCGATCAGGACCGCCGGAACGAAGAACAGGTAAGTCGCGGTACCTTCGAGCACCGACGCCAGCGCTATGCGAACGACCAACGCCAGCGCAATCGCAATGAGCGCAATACCATATTGTTCAATGCTGCTGCGCGGAGCCGAAATGCTCAACGCCACCTTGGCAGCGTACGAACGTGGATGAGGCATAGCTTCCGTCATTGCAATACCGCTGATCGCTGCGTTTTTTGGCCACTTTTACGGCCCTGCATGCGATTGCGGGCTGTTTTTGCCCTACGGGATATCCCTTATGGGCAATATCTGAATTACTCAACTGCGGCGCGCCGGTTATCGATACCTCCAGACGCTCACGGAGGAAGACAATCATGCTCGCGCCAGCCCCCATCCGAACCACTCAATTCCGCCCGTTCGTGCCGGCGGCCCGCAATCCGGCACCCGTTTCAAGTGACACCCTCGACAGTCACGAGCCCCTCGCCCAGTCGATGCAGTTGATGGGCGCGGTGATGTCGTATCCGCGCAATACCGAAATTTTCGGCGAGAACGAGCCTGCCGACTACATCTATAAAGTCATCAGCGGCGGCGTGCGCACCTACAAAATCCTCAGCGACGGCCGCCGTCAGATCGGCGGATTTTATCTGCCCGGCGACGTTTTCGGGCTCCAGTTTGCCGACGAGCACACCCTTTCGGCCGAAGCCATCAGCGATACCAAAGTGCAGGTGGTCAAGCGCAGTGCACTTACGGCGCTCGCCGGGCGCGATGCCACGATTGGCCGCGAACTCTTCGATCTCACCAGCCGCGAGCTGCGGCGGATGCAAAACCGCGTGCTGCTGCTGGTGAAGAGCGCGCAGGAACGCGTTGCGAGCTTTCTTCTGGAAATGGCGGAGCGCGCTGCAGCCGGCAACATCGTCGAACTGCCGATGTCGCGGCAGGACATCGCCGATTATCTCGGCCTGACCATCGAAACCGTCTCGCGCACGCTGACGGGTCTGGAAACGGCCGCGGCGATTGAAGTACCGACATCGCGGCGTATCGTGCTGCGCAATCGCTCGGCGCTGAACCGCCTGAACGGCTGAACAGCGGAAAGCTGCATTGCGCCCACCTAATTGTTCGATCGTGGAATGGGGAAGACCATGCAAGTCCGTGATGTCATGACGCGGAACGTCATTTCCATAGCGGCCGGTGAAACGGTCCTTAATGCGGTGAATACGATGCTGCAAAACAGGATCAGCGGGCTGCCCGTGGTAGACGCGCAAGGCAGCCTTGTCGGTATGGTGACGGAGGGTGACTTTTTGCGGCGTGGCGAGATCGGCACGCAACGCTGGCGGCCGAAATGGCTCGAATTTCTGGTCGGTCCAGGGCGCCTCGCCGACGAATACGTCCATGCCTCAGGACGGAAGGTCGAAGAGGTGATGACCGCCGATCCCGTGACCATTTCGGAGGACGATTCGCTCGAGACAGTGGTCGAGTTGATGGAGCGCCGCCGCATCAAACGGCTTCCCGTCCTGCGCGACGGCGAAATGGTTGGCATCGTCAGCCGCGCCAACCTCATGCACGCTCTAGCGAGCCTCGCACGGGATATGGAAACACCCGCCGGCGGTGACTCCGCGATCCGCGACCGCGTTCTGGCGGCATTCGAGAAACAGCGGTGGGCGCCACAGGTCAATGTCGTCGTTAAAGACGGAGTCGCCGAATTGTGGGGCACGATTACGGATGAGCGCGAACGTCGAGCGTGCCTGATCACGGCGGAGAACGTCGCCGGCGTCACCGAAGTGCACGATCATCTGGTTTGGGTCGAGCCGATGTCCGGCATGGCGTTTCCGTCGTCCGAGGACGAGGCCAACCTGCGTGCGGATGCGGCGAATCCCGTCCACTGAGCGCGCCGCCTTTTAAGCCATCAAAACCATCTTCCGACGTCGGGGTAGTTCATGTCTCTCACTTTTGCCAAGCGCCGCATCGTTGGATGCCTGCTTGGGGCAGTGGTGCTCTCGATTGCGCTGCCGCAGTTCGCAATGAGCGCAGAAGCGCTCTCGCCGGCCGCACAAAGAGGCCAAGTCTTTGTACTCACCCATTGTTCGCGTTGCCACTCGGTCGACAAAGTAACCGAAAGCCCGCTCAAGATTGCGCCGCCGTTTCGCACCCTGCATCAGCGCTATCCAGTCGAAAGCCTGCAGGAATCGCTCGCCGAAGGCATCGTTACCGGGCATCCGACCATGCCCGAGTTCCGGCTTGATCCAGGCCAGATCGCCGACGTGATCGCCTATCTGAAATCATTGGAGTAATGAGCCGGCGTTTTTGTCCATCTTGCTCTCCCAATATGCGCAGGAGCGCGCCGATGAACCGGTCAGCAAGAAACTGCAAGGACATTTGACGTAACAGAAATGTCCGCCTATCCACGAGCAGCCCCTGACATTGATCTGCATCAACGCGGCGAACCACTGTTCGTGTTCGTAAGCACGTTCAGTTTGTTTGAGCCTGTGGGGTGACTTATGGCGCAATCGCACGCACAACCAACAAACTATATGAGCTTTGGCGAAGGCGGCACGGCCGCAGCC
>JBAUGC010000112.1:0-3701 GCA_049679485.1 Xanthobacteraceae bacterium | reverse complement strand
GCCATGGTGTTGGCGGTAAATTGCGCGCCGCAGGCGCCAGCCGAGGGACAGGCATTCTGTTCGAGCGTCTCGAGATCGGCGTCCGACATGGCGCCGACCGAGTGTTTGCCGACGGCCTCGTAGACGTCCTGAATGGTCACCGGCTGACCCTTGAAGGTGCCGGGCAGGATCGAGCCGCCGTAAATAAATATCGACGGCACGTTGAGCCGGCACATCGCCATCATCATGCCCGGCTGAGACTTGTCGCAGCCCGCGACACCGACGATCGCGTCGTAGGAGTGGCCGCGGATCGTTAGTTCGATGGAGTCGGCAATCACTTCGCGCGAAGGCAACGAGGCTTTCATCCCGCCGTGGCCCATGGCGATGCCGTCGGTAACCGTGATGGTACAAAACTCGCGCGGCGTACCGCCAACCGAGGCGACGCCCCGCTTCACCGCTTGGGCTTGCCGCATCAGCGCGATGTTGCAGGGGGCGGCTTCGTTCCAGCAGGTGGCGACGCCGACGAAAGGCTGATGGATCTCTTCTTTGGACAAACCCATCGCGTAATAGAACGCCCGGTGCGGCGCCCGTTCAGGCCCTTCCGTCGCGTGCCGACTAGGCAACCTCGATTTCAGATTAGTCTTGGCATCCATCGAACACTTGTGGGCCTACTAGGCCCCCTCGCCCCCATCCGATCTCAAAAGCAAAGCCGCCTTGAAAATCGAAAGCGCCGCAAAGTTTTGTACCGCCAGCCCTGACGGACCCGCATCGTGTCGAAAAATCCTATGGCTAAAAAGCGGCGCTTTGCACGCGTGCAGTGCGGCATGGTCAAATGTTCCCTGCCTGTTGCGCCGGAGCCACAGATCAAGGGCCAAAGCTCTCGATCTTAAACGCGCGATTTACCATAACCGGCAATGCCTGCGACCATGGGCGCCATGCCGCGCCGCCTGACCCGAGCCTTTTTCAGCCGAAGCGTTCACGAGGTCGCCCCCGACCTGATCGGCGTAACGTTGTTGTTTAACGGCGTCGGCGGCCGGATCGTCGAGCTCGAAGCCTATGACCACACCGACCCCGCAGCGCACAGTTATCGCGGGCCGACTCCCCGTAACGCCGTGATGTTCGGCCCGCCGGGTTACGCCTACGTCTATCGCTCTTACGGCATTCACTGGTGCCTGAATTTCGTCTGCGAGCCCAAAGGCTCGGCCGGCGCGGTCTTGATCCGGGCCCTGGAGCCGACAGTCGGACTTCCGGTCATGCGGAGGCGGCGCGGCGTGCGCGATGAGCGGCTCCTCTGCGCCGGGCCGGGGCGGCTTTGCGAGGCGCTTGGCATCACGGACGCCCGATACGGTCTGGCACTCGACAAGCCGCCGTTTGAGCTTTTTGCCCGCTCGGAGTCCGTGGACGTGGTGGCCGGCGTGCGGATCGGCCTCACCAAGGCCGTCGACCTGCCGTGGCGTTACGGCCTGAAAGGCTCGCGCTTTCTCAGCAAGCCGTTTTCGCAGACTGCTACCCTGTTACCTCGCGCGCGCGACAGCCGTGGGCCGACCGTCTTGCGATAACTCCATTTTGTAGCTACATATGACGCGCTTCGAATGGGACTTGGCCAAAGCACGCGCGAACGAGCACAAGCACGCGGTGAGCTTTGAGGAAGCGGCATCCGTCTTTCGTGGCTTCTGCGTTCACGAACCGGATACACGGCGAGACTACGGCGAAGTTCGGTTCGTCGCCCTTGGCCGCGACACCAACGGCGTGGTGCTCAACGTGGTTTACACGTTGCGCGGTGACGGCATTCGGATCATTTCGGCGTGGAAGGCATCAAGAGATGAGCGTGAAACCTACGCGAAAGCGCAGCCGCATCGTGCGCTATGAGAGTCTCGACGACATCCCGGTCAAACCGCTCAATCGCAAGCTCATCGAAATGACCGACGAAGAGGCCGAGCGCCGTGCGGCGGCCGATCCGGACGCCGGGATTATTCCGCCCGGCTTCTGGGACAACGCGACCGTGTTCATGCCGCAGCCAAAGCAGCAGATTACGCTCCGCCTCGACCCGGAAGTCATTCGCTGGTTCAAGCGCACCGGCAAAGGCTACCAGTCGCGCATGGGCGCTGTGCTGCGAAGCTACGTCGAGGCGAAACGCAAGCGCAGCGCGTAGGCCAAATCGGAAACCCTAATACCGCAACGCAACCGCCCGTATCACTTGAGCCTGAACGCGGGATCGAAGCCAAGCTCCCTGCGTGCCTTGTCGATCGTGACCGCCCCATCCTCCTCGGCGATGTTGTAAGCGCCGGGCGATCCCCGCGTGACGGCCAGAAGCGCGGCGTGCGCGGCGGCATCGACGTGAAGCGGCGCCCGCGCGTTCGGGGTGTTCCAGGTGCCCGGCCCGTAAAGCCGTCCATAGCGCAGCACGATGCCGTCGATCCCGCGGGTATTAAGGACCGCGTCTTCCAGGGCGCGCACGCCGCGGGCGGTGGTCACACCTGGCGCATCGCCTTCGGTGGGGGCGAGCGGATCGTCCTCGCCATGCGGCTCGGGGCCGGCGGCGTAGGCAAACGCAATGCTCTGCGCGATCAGCCTGCGGGCGCCGGCTGCTTGAGCGGCGGCGACCACATTGGCGGTGCCTTCGATCCGCAGACGGGAGTTGCGCATCAGCCAATCGGCGAGGTGTGCCGGTTCGAGGACGTCCGGCAAATCAGTCAGCTGATGAATGACCACCTCCGGCCGGGCCCGGACGACGGCTGCCAGTAAGGCGGCGCGATCGAAAACATCCACGACGACCGGCTCAACGCCGGCCGCCTTCAGCGCTCCGGCTTTGCCTGGGGACCGCGTCGTGCCGGTGACCGCGTGCCCCTCGCCCAGCAACAACGGCGCCAGCCGCTGTCCGATCGCGCCGCTCGCTCCAGCAAGGAAAATCCGCACAACGACCGTCAGTGATACGCGACGATGAATTCGCAACCAGCTTCGGTCGGAAACGTCCGCTTGACCTGGCCGGTCTTGAGCTCGAACTCGAACACCACCGCATCGTCGTGGCAGCACACATAGGCGTGCTCGCCGTCGGGCGCGAAGCCGAAGCCCATCGGGCTCTTCTTAGTCGGGAATGACGCGGTCCGCTTAAGCCCGTCGGCGGCGTAGATCGCTGCGTGCTCGCCTTTGTTAGATGAAACTACGACATAGCGATTATCCGGCGACACCCGCACGCGCCGCATCTGCGGGTTGATCGGATTTACTTCGTCGATCGGAACGGTTTGCTTCACGGCGTGGGTCTTCGCATCGATCGCGTAAAATTCGGGCGCCGTTTGTGCGCACACGTAAAGCGTCGCGCCGTCGGGCGAAATGGCGAGCCCTTCGGTCACCTGCGGCACCTCGATCCGGTCGACCACCGCGCGGCGGCCGACGTCGACCACGACCACGTCGTTGCTTTTGACCGAAACGAATACCTCGCCGGTCGCGTGGCTGATGGCGACCCAGTGAGCTGTGTTGCCGACGTCGATACGCTGCACCTTGTCGGTTGCGGGGTCGATCACCAGCACCGCATTGCCAAGCTCGGCCGAGCACCACACCGCGCCGTTCTCGTCCATCATGATGCCGTGCGGCGCATAGATGGCGCCGAGGTCGATGACGCGGGTCAGCGATCGTGACGGCAGGTCGATGACCACAATGCGCCGGTCCGGGTTCACGCGCTTGATGAAAATGCCGTCGCCGTAGACCGAGCCGTAGGCGGTGCG
>JBAUGC010000111.1:0-1781 GCA_049679485.1 Xanthobacteraceae bacterium | reverse complement strand
ACCGTCGGCGGCACTCACACCGCGCTGATGGCAGCGGTGCTCGCCAACGGCACGTCGGTAATCGAGAACGCCGCGCGCGAGCCCGAGATCGTCGACGTTGCCGACTGCCTCAACAAGATGGGCGCGCGCATTTCCGGCGCCGGCACCAAGCGCATCATTGTCGAGGGCGTCAGCAAACTAAACGGCGCGCGCCACGCGGTGCTGCCGGACCGCATCGAGACCGGCACGTATGCGATGGCGGTCGCCATGGCCGGCGGCGATGTGCTGCTGCAGAACGCGCGCCCGGAATTGCTGCAGGCGGCGCTTGACGTGCTGACGGAAACCGGCGTCACCGTCACGCCGACCAATCAAGGCATCCGCATCGCGCGCAACGGCGCCGGGCTTGCGCCGGTCAATGTGACAACGGCGCCGTTCCCGGAATTCCCGACTGACTTGCAGGCGCAGCTGATGGCGCTGATGACCCGCGCACGCGGCACCTCGCAGATTGTCGAGACGGTGTTCGAAAACCGTTTCATGCATGTGCAGGAGCTGGCGCGGCTCGGCGCGCGCATCCAGCTTGCGGGCGAACGGGCGATCATCGAGGGCGTCGAGCGGCTCAAAGGCGCGCAAGTCATGGCCACCGATCTGCGCGCGTCGGTCTCGCTGGTCATCGCCGCGCTCGCTGCCGAGGGCGAAACGGTGGTCAATCGCGTCTACCACCTCGACCGCGGTTTCGAACGGCTTGAAGAGAAGCTGGGACGCTGCGGCGCTGCCATCGAGCGGCTGTCGGCGTAGTACGCCCGCAGCGGTACGGTCGGAAAAGGAACGGCCCCGCCGACCTTAGGAGCACAGTCGCTGCATTTTGCGCGGGGCCGCTCTTTAAAGTCCGACATTCACGTTTGCGGGACGGACGTTAGGCCGCCGAATCTTGCCAAGGGGCTAATCGCGAAATACGCGCAAACAGGTACGTAGAAATACGCCGCGGCATGGCTTATCTGTTGGGGCGAAACGCCTGAACGCAAAAGCCAATAAGAACGCGGGAGTCCCGTAAATGGCCGCTACCCCCACTTCGCTGATCGATCGCGCCGGACTGGATCGGCCGCGCCTTGCCAAGATCATGTCGCGCGGCCTCGAAGGCGCCGACGACGGCGAATTGTTCCTGGAATATCGCCAGGCCGAAATGCTGGTGTTCGACAACGGCCGGCTGAAGCAGGCGACCTACGACACCACCCAGGGGTTCGGTCTGCGCGCGGTCAAGGACGAGGCCGTCGGCTATGCCCACGCCTCCGACGTATCCGAAGCCGCGATCGCCCGCGCCGCCGATGCGGTGCGCGCCGTGAAGGGCGGCTATTCCGGCAATTATGCCGGACCGCCGCCCCGCACCAACGTGAAGCTTTACGGCGAAGACAGTCCGCTCGCTACCCCGAGCTTTGAAACCAAGGCGCGACTGCTCGAAACCATCGATGCTTATGTTCGCGCCAAGGACCCGCGCGTGCGCCAGGTAACGGTCAGCCTCGGCGCCACCTGGCAAGCCGTAGAGATCGTGCGCGCCGACGGCGAGACCTATCGCGACATTCGTCCGATGGTGCGCGTCAACGTCTCGGTGGTGGTTGGCGACGGCGACCGCCAGGAAACCGGCAGCTCCGGCTATGGCGGCCGCGAGGGCTATGAGCGCTTCATTCTCACCGATACCTGGCAGCACGCCGCCGACAACGCGGTGCGGCAGGCGTTAATCAATCTCGACGCCGTCCCGGCCCCGGCCGGTGAAATGGACGTGGTGCTCGGCCCAGGCTGGCCCGGAG
>JBAUGC010000110.1:0-8485 GCA_049679485.1 Xanthobacteraceae bacterium | reverse complement strand
TGCTGCAATCCTTAACCGCCTGCTGGTAGTCCTTTTTCATCGTGTTGACGTAACAGTGGTTGTTGAATGCGCTGACGTCCTTTGGATTGAGCTGGATAGCCTGGTCGTAAGCCTCGAGGGCATGCTGGAAATCGCGGCCGCTGCTGTACGCCAGTCCGAGATTGTAGAACGCGGCCGCGAATTTGGGGTCCAGCTGGATGGCCCGAAGATAGTCCTGCACGGCGCGATCGTACCGGCCAAGCGATTGATAGGAATTGCCGCGCAAGTTGAATACCGCGGCCTCCTTTGGATCAGCCTGGATCGCTTTATCGAAGGCGTTGATGGCACTGTCGTGTTGTTTTTTATTCTGCAGAGCTTGCCCAAGGCTGCGATAGGCCTTGGCCAGGTCCGCGCCTTCAAGCGTTCCGGATGATATGAGGTTGCCGCAGGCGGTGATCGCTGCATCGTCGGCCGCCTGATAGCAGGCGGTCCGCTGGTCGGCGACTGCCACGGTAGCCTCAATACCGGCGGCGAATATGGCGAGAGAAAATACCAGGCCGGATGCGCGTCTCAACTCGCCCTCCCTACGCGCAAGCGAGCCGCCCGCGCCGTTCAAGGCAAAAGTTTCAAGTCGACGAATCGTCGTCCGTCGAAATTTCCTGGTGAGGTGTCCTTCCTGTTAGGGCGGGCTGGAGGCGGCCATTGCCGCGTAAGGCGCAAACAACAGCACCCCCAACCACGCACATGCGACGAACGACATCACTCGCGTGGACCATTTCACGGTCTGCCCTCCTAGATTGAATTAAGTAAGTAGTACACGCAAATCGTGCGATGCTCAATAGGCCGCTGCGCGGCGGTGAGCGTCACGCCTATAGGTGCTAGGAATTCAACCGAAGTCGGACTATGCGCTACCGCGAGGTGAGGGCGATTGAAGATGGCTGACGTAAAAAAGGTCGTGCTGGCCTATTCCGGGGGGCTCGATACCTCGATCATCCTCAAGTGGCTGCAGACCACTTATGGCTGCGAGGTCGTCACCTTCACCGCCGATCTCGGTCAGGGCGAGGAGCTTGAGCCGGCGCGCGCCAAGGCGATGATGCTCGGCATCAAGCCGCAAAACATCTTCATCGAGGATTTGCGCGAGGAATTCGTCCGCGACTACGTGTTTCCGATGTTCCGCGCCAACGCGGTGTACGAAGGCCAGTATCTGCTCGGCACCTCGATCGCGCGGCCGCTGATCGCCAAGAAGCAGATCGAGATCGCCGAGAAAGTCGGCGCCGACGCCGTCGCCCACGGCGCGACCGGCAAGGGCAACGATCAGGTGCGCTTCGAGCTTGCGTATTATGCGCTCAAGCCCGACGTGAAAGTGATCGCGCCGTGGCGCGAATGGGATTTCAAATCACGCGAGGCGCTGATTGCGTTCGCCGAGCGGAACCAGATTCCGATCGCCAAGGATAAGCGCGGCGAGGCGCCGTTCTCGACCGACGCCAATCTTCTGCACACCTCCTCGGAAGGCAAGGTGCTGGAAAATCCGGGCAACGAAGTGCCGGATTATGTCTATTCGCGCACGGACGATCCGGAGAATGCGCCGGACAGGCCCGACTATGTCACCATCGAATTTGAACGCGGCGACCCGATCGCGATTGACGGAAAAAAAATGTCACCCGCCAGTCTGCTGATGCAGCTGAATACGCTGGGCCGGCGTCACGGGATCGGCCGGCTCGATCTGGTGGAAAACCGTTTCGTCGGCATGAAGTCGCGCGGCATGTACGAGACGCCGGGCGGCACGATCCTTCTGGCCGCGCATCGCGGGATTGAGTCGATCACGCTCGACCGTGGGGCCGCGCACCTCAAAGACGAGCTGATGCCCAAATATGCCGAGCTGATCTATTACGGCTTCTGGTTCGCGCCGGAGCGCGAGATGCTGCAGGCGGCGATCGACAAGAGCCAGCAATTCGTCTCGGGCAGCGTGCGGCTCAAACTGTACAAGGGCAGCGTGGGCGTCGTCGGCCGGCAGAGCAAATATTCGCTCTACGATCAGGACCTGGTGACGTTCGACGAAGGCAAGGTCGCCTACGACCAGCGCGACGCCGAGGGTTTCATTCGGCTCAACGCGTTGCGGCTGCGTACGCTCGGGCAGCGCAAGAGGAAGCTGAAACTCGACTAATGCGCCTGCAGCCAGCCAACGGTCAGGCGCGGATGCCGCGCCGACTGCCGGAACTTCGGTGGATCGCTGCCCAGCGTGCCGGGAAAGTAATCCGGTTCTGAGCCTCGTGCTCTGGTGCCGATCGGCTCATCGGCCGGTTCCGGCGTGCGCGTCCCCTTGGGTCCGAGCCGCGGACCCTCTGGCGGCGGTTTCGGCTGCTGATGAACCATCACACGTGCCCTCGGTTTTTGCGTGCCCGCTCGGCCCTCGCATGCTCCCCAAGGAGCTGGCCCGGATAGCGGCTGCCGGAATAACCGTTCACAGGGCTGAATTGTTCCCGCTCGCGGCGGCTTCCGTGGGGCGCGGCGGTCGCAACTCAGGCGAGCCGAACGGTAACGGTCCGGGTCGCGTCAGGGTCTCCGGAATATTCACATCCACATCGACGAACTGAATGTGGGATTGCGTCTGCGTGTGGCTGCTTCCCTCAGCCCACGGTCCGCTGCTCACTCTCAGATCGCGGACTTCCGCAACATAAAAGCTGCGCCATCCGCGCAATTTCGATCGCGGGCTCGTTTGCCCGCCGATTTGGAAGACGAGCACACGCTCGCGGCCGTCAACCGAGTAGCCGAGGATTATCGGGCACGCCTCGCGGTAACGTCCGTCGAACACGCAGGTGATCTGCTTGCGTTCGCGAATCGCGCACCAAATTTTTTCGTAGTTGCTGCTCGGCGTCGCCATGTCCCGGCTAACGGTAGAATGGCCGACAAATCGGTGTATTTAAAGCGTTTTAATTCCCAACGCCCTCACGGCTCACTGTGGCAGACCGCCTCGACGTTGTGACCGTCGGGATCAAACACGAAGGCGCCATAGTAATTCGGATGGTACTGCGGGCGCAGCCCGGGCGCGCCGTTGTCTTTGCCGCCGGCGGCGAGCGCGGCGCAGTAAAAGGCGTCGACTGCGGCGCGGTCTTTGGCGGCGATGGCGACGTGCAGTCTGCGATTGAGCCCGCCTTCGCCGCCGGTCCAGAAATCCGGCTTGCCGTCCGCGCCGAAACCGGCCGCCGGACTGTCGCCCTGATCCTGCTGGACCTCCATAACAATCGTATATCCGAGCGGTGCCAGTGCCTTCGTGTAAAAGGCCTTGGATCGCGCGTAGTCAGCCACCGGGAAACCGAAATGATCAATCACGGTACGTCCTAACGCGCGGTGGCGCGGTGTCTACACCTGCCGCTCGACCAGCATCCGCTTGATCTCGGCGATCGCCTTTGCCGGATTGAGGTGCTTCGGGCAGGCCTTGGCGCAGTTCATGATGGTGTGGCAGCGATAGAGCCGGAACGGGTCTTCCAGGTCGTCGAGCCGCTCGCCGGTCGCCTCGTCGCGGGAATCCACGATCCAGCGGTTCGCCTGCAGGAGAGCCGCCGGGCCGAGATAGCGCTCCGAGTTCCACCAATAGCTAGGGCACGAGGTCGAGCAGCAGGCGCAAAGAATACACTCGTAGAGCCCGTCGAGCTTCTGCCGGTCGTCGTGGCTTTGCTTCCATTCTTTCTGCGGCGTCGGCGAAACGGTTTGCAGCCACGGCTTGATCGAGGCGTGCTGGGCGTAGAAGTTGGTGAGATCGGGCACGAGGTCCTTGACCACCGACATATGCGGCAGCGGGTAGATGCGCACCGCGCCGCTCATGTCGCTCATCGCCTTGGTGCAGGCGAGTGTATTGGTGCCGTCGATGTTCATCGAGCACGAGCCGCAAATGCCTTCGCGGCAGGAGCGGCGGAAGGTCAGTGTCGGGTCGATGTTGTTCTTGATCCAGATCAGCGCGTCGAGAACCATCGGGCCGCAATCGCCGGTGTCGACGTAATAGGTATCGATATGCGGATTGGCGCCATCGTCGGGGTTCCAGCGATAGACGCGAAACTCCCGTTCCGCCCTGGCCTTCGCGGGGTGCGGCCAGGTTTTGCCTTCGCCGACCTTGGAATTTTTTGGCAGCGTGAACTGAACCATTGAATCCTCAATGCGCCCGCGTGTTGGCGGGCGTGTTAGTAAACTCGCTTCTTCGGCTCGATATAGGACACATCGTTGGTCATCGTATAAGTGTGCACCGGCCGATAATCGATGGTGACTTTTCCGGTATTGGTGTCGAGCCACGACAGCGTGTGCTTCATCCAGTCCTTGTCGTCGCGGTCGGGGAAATCTTCACGCGCGTGCGCGCCGCGGCTTTCGGTGCGATTGACGGCGGAGTCGACGGTCACCACCGCCTGCTCGATCAGGTTAATGAATTCCAGCGTCTCGACCAGGTCCGAATTCCAGATCAGCGAGCGATCGGTTACTTTGATATCGCGGGCGCCGTCGAACACTTCGTGGATCAGCTTCGAGCCTTGTTGCAGCACCTCGCCGGTGCGGAACACGGCGCAATTGGTCTGCATGACGTGCTGCATCCTGCTGCGAAGCTGCGCGGTCGGCGTGCCGCCGGAAGCGTGTCGGAATTTGTCGAGCCGCGACAGCGCGTGCTCGGCTGAATCCTTCGGCAGTTCGGGCTGCTTGTCGTTGGGGGTGAGGATTTCGGCGCAGCGCAGCGCCGCGGCGCGGCCGAACACGACGAGATCGATCAGCGAGTTCGAACCGAGCCGATTGGCGCCGTGGACGGAGACGCACGCCGCTTCGCCCAGCGCCATCATGCCGGGGATCACATGGTCGGGATTGCCGTCTTTCTTGGTCAGCGCTTCGCCATGATAGTTCGTGGCGATGCCGCCCATGTTGTAGTGCACCGTCGGCACGATCGGCACCGGCTCGTGGGTGAGATCGACGCCGGCGAAGATGCGCGCCGACTCGGTAATTCCGGGGAGACGTTCGGCGAGGATCTTCGGATCGAGATGGTCGAGATGGAGGAAGATGTGATCCTTCTTCGGCCCCACGCCGCGGCCCTCACGGATTTCGATGGTCATGGCGCGGGAGACAACGTCGCGTGAAGCGAGATCCTTGGCCGACGGCGCATAGCGCTCCATGAAGCGCTCGCCTTCCGAATTGACCAGATACGCGCCTTCGCCGCGCGCGCCTTCGGTGATCAGAACGCCGGCGCCATAAACGCCGGTCGGGTGGAACTGCACGAATTCCATGTCTTCCAGCGGCAGGCCGGCGCGCAGCACCATGGCGTTGCCGTCGCCGGTTTGCGTATGCGCGCCGGTGCACGAGGCGTAGGCGCGGCCATAGCCGCCGGTCGCGAGGATGGTCATCTGAGCGGAAAAGCGATGGATGGTGCCGTCGTCGAGGTTGAGTGCCACGACGCCACGGCAACGGCCGTCATCGTCCGTGATCAAATCGATGGCGAAATATTCGATGAAAAACTCGGCCGAATGGCGCAGCGCCTGCCCGTACATGGTGTGCAGCATGGCGTGACCGGTGCGGTCGGCGGCGGCGCAAGTGCGCTGCGCGGTACCCTTGCCGTAATGCGTGGTCATGCCGCCGAATGGCCGCTGATAGATCCTGCCGTCCTCACGGCGCGAAAACGGCAGCCCCCAATGCTCCAGTTCGTAGACCGCTTCCGGCGCGTTGCGGCACATGTATTCGATTGCGTCCTGGTCGCCGAGCCAGTCGGAACCTTTGACCGTATCGTACATGTGCCAGCGCCAGTCGTCCTCGCCCATATTGCCGAGCGCGGCCGCAATGCCACCCTGCGCCGCGACAGTGTGCGAGCGCGTCGGGAATACCTTGGTGATGCAGGCTGTGCGCAGCCCCGCTTCGCTACAGCCGACAACGGAGCGCAGCCCCGCGCCGCCGGCGCCGATGATGACGACGTCGTACGCGTGGTCCTCGATCGGATAGGCACGGCCGTTCACACCGGGCGCCGCGGTTCCTCCGTTGGATCCGTTTGTCGCCATGCTCAAAGTCCGAATGAAAGCTTGAAGATGCCATAAACCGAAGCAAGGCCGACGGCGATAACGAAGAACGTATTGGCCATGATCAGCATGAGTTTCGCGATTTCGTCGTGCACGTAATCCTCGATGATCACCTGCATGCCGATGCGCATGTGCACGGTGATCGAGACGATGAACAACAGCATGATGATGGCGACGAGCGGCGAGCCCAGAATCTGCGCGGCGGCGGCCTGGTTCCTGCCGAGCAGCATGATGATGATGATCACCACCGCGATGGTCAGCGGAATATTGGCGACGGCGGTGAGGCGCTGCCGCCAGAAGTGGCCGGTGCCGGAATGGGCTGCGCCGTGGCCGAGCACCCGCGACAGCGGTGTGCGGATGTGTTTGAGCGTCTCGCTCATCGCGGGCCTCCCATCGCCAGGAGCCCGACGACCCACAGCAGCACCGTGATTGCAATCGAGCCGATCAGGTTGGCGGCGGCGAGCCATTCGCGCTCGTTCGGACCCAGGCCCCGCCCGGTATCCCAGATCAGGTGGCGGATGCCGCCAAGCATGTGATGGATCAGCGCCCAGGTGTAGCCAAACAGAATCAGGCGGCCGATGATCGAGCCGGCGAACCATTCGAACTTCGCATAGCCGTTGGGTCCGGCCGCCACCGCCAGGAACCACCAGGCCAAAAGCACGGTGCCGAAATAGAGACCGGCTCCGGTGATGCGATGCGCAATCGACATCATCATCGTCAGCATCGGCCGGTAGATTTGCAGGTGCGGCGAAAGCGGTCGCGCTGCGGGGGCCTTGGTTTCGGCCATTGTGGTCATCCGAATTCGCCAGGCGGGGCGCCAAGCTTGGAACTGTTCCTATCTAATCCATGGGCAAGCCGCAACGGAACGATAGTCTCTGTCCACGCGTTCTCGTGTCCTTTACTTCGCTCCACGCGAAAGAATAATATCAAAATTCATTGTTGCAATTGGCATTATGCAAAGCTTGGCTTCGTCAAATACGAAGGAAGGTATCGAATATGCGGTTCGACCTTGCCGATCTCAGCCTGTTTCGTCACGTCGTCGAAGCCGGCAGCATTACCCACGGTGCCGAGCGCGCGCATCTGGCGCTGGCGGCCGCCTCGACGCGCATCCGCAACATGGAGGCGGCGCTCGGCGTGGCACTGGTCACGCGGGGGAGGGCCGGCGTCACGCCCACTCAAGCCGGCCGCACGCTGCTCCAGCATGCCCGCACCATTCTGCGCCAGGCCGAACGGTTGCACGAGGATCTCGGGGCTTATGGCGGCGGTCTCGCCGGCCAAATCCGGGTGTTGTCGAACACCAACGCTTTGACCGAGTTTTTGCCGGAGGCGCTGAGCTCGTTCCTCGCCAAGCACCCGAACGTCAGCGTCGATCTGGAAGAGCGTCTGAGCGATGAGATCGTCGGCCTGATTGCCGAGGGCGTCGCCGATCTCGGCATTGTCGCCGGCACCGTCGATGCCGGCGCGCTTGAGACTTATCCGTTCCGCCGCGACCGCTTCGTGCTGGTGGTAGCGCGAAAACATCCATTAGCGAAACGCGCCAAGATCAATTTTGAGGACGTTCTCGAACACGATCTGGTCGGGCTCGACCGCGCCAGCGCGTTGCAGCGCTTTCTCGCCAGCAAAGCGGTGCGGATCGGCCGGCCGCTTCGTCTCCGCGTCCAACTGCGGAGCTTCGACGCGGTGTGCCGGCTGGTCGAATGCGAGGTTGGGATCGGTATTGTGCCGGAGACGACCGCGCGCCGCGTCGCCAAGACCATGGCGATCGCGGTGGTGCCGTTGACGGATACGTGGGCAGTCCGCGATCTGACCATCTGCATCCGCAGCATGAAGGAGCTGCCGCTCTATGCGCGACAGCTGGTCGAGCACTTGCGCACGCAAAGCTGAACCTTATTTTTGAAAGACTGAAGGGCGACGGCTCAAACTTGCTAGAAACCACCGGCCAGTGCAGATTTAGGCCGTAACCGAGGTCAACGATGTCCGGTCGCCTTGTTCGACTGCTCGCGCTCGCGCTTTGTCTCTGGACCACGGGCTTAAGCGCCCAAACTCTGCCGCTCCCGGACAATCTGACGGATCTCAATTCCGAGCAGGGCGGAAAATTCTTTTTTGAAAGCGGCGCGCTGCAAAACTACTTTGCAGTCGCCGATAATTACGTCACCCAGAAGACTCAGGCCTATTGCGGCGTCGCCAGCATCGTGATGGTGCTCAACGCGCTGCACACGCCCGCGCCGACCACCCCGGAATATCAGCCCTACCACACCTTCACGCAGGACAATCTGCTCGACGAGCACACCGACGCGATCCTGCCGCGCGAGGTTCTCGCCCGCCAGGGCATGACACTCGATCAGCTCGGGGCGTTGCTTGGCCTGCACCCGGCGACCGTCGAAGTGCATCACGCCGAAGACGGCGGCCTCGATGCGTTCCGCTCAAGCGCGCGCGATTATCTCGCTGCCAAGGATCACTTCGTGATCGTGAAC
>JBAUGC010000109.1:0-4184 GCA_049679485.1 Xanthobacteraceae bacterium | reverse complement strand
AGGCGGTGTTGGCCGGAGAAATGCCGTTGAGCCGCAACAACGCCGGCGTCCACAAGGTCACCACCGTGAGCACGCCGAAGCCCATGAAGAACGGCACCCACAACAGCAGCGTACCCAGCATTCGGCCCTCGCTGAAAAGATGCCTAATGGATGCTCCCGGCAGCTGTTTCTCCTCAATAACAAAATGCGAGTCTTCTCTGACCAGTGGCGACCGGAAGCGCGCGATTATCTTTCGGATCGCGTCGGTGTCGTTACGGCGGGTCAGCAGAAACTTGATCGATTCCGGCAGATAGAAGAACAGCACGACGGCAATCACGAGCGGCACGACGCCGCCGATATAAAAGATCGCCTGCCATCCCATCCGCGTCAGCAGATATGAATTCAACAGCCCGCCGATCATTCCACCGAGTGGAAACGCCGACCACATCAGGGTCACGATCGCGGCGCGCAGTCGCGCCGGCGCATATTCCGACGTCAACGCTATGAAGCACGGCGTTGCTCCGCCAAGTCCGAGCCCGGCGAGCAGCCGAAACGTCATCAGCATCGGCACCGATGTTGCGGTGGCGGTCAGAATGGTGAAGACCCCGATCAGCACCGCGGCGATGATCAGAAGAGTCTTGCGCCCGAGCCGGTCCGCGAGCGGGCCGAACGACGCGGCGCCTATCGTCGCTCCAACCAGCGCCGACGAAAAGATCGGTCCAAAATTGGCGATTTTCATGCCGAGCGCGTCGGCGATGAACGGCGCGGCGACGCCGATGGATTGTGTGTCTATGCCATCAAACAAATTGACCAGAGCGCAGAAGATTATTGTAGCAATCTGAAAAGGGGTCACGCGTCCTTCGTCAATAAGCCGCGTAACGTTCACCTCATGAGTTGACTGCAACATCCGATGAGAATCCTGTTTGATCCTATAGCTTCGCCTGGAGCTCACGTACGAAGCTGGAAAGACCGATCTGTCGCTCGCGCTTGAGCCGCTCCGCCGCCAGAATGGCCCGCACTTCGGCAAACGCTTTGTCAATATCGCGATTGACGATGACATAGTCATATTCCGGCCAATGACTCATCTCACCCGCAGCCTTGGCCATGCGCGCACCGATAATGTCATGACTGTCTTGGGCACGGCGTTGCAGTCTTCGCTCCAGTTCCTTCGCCGTGGGCGGCAGGATGAAGAGGCTGACGAGATCGTCACGGGCCTTCTCGCGAAGCTGTTGCGTGCCCTGCCAGTCGATGTCGAACAGCACATCGCGACCGGCGCGTAATGCCTTCTCTACCGGCCGGCGTGGCGTGCCGTAGCGATGATTGAAGACTTCGGCCCACTCCAGCAGCTTGCCGGTCTTCACCATGGCCCTGAAGCGGGCGATGTCGATGAAATGATAATCGCGTCCGTCGATCTCGCCGCGGCGCTTCGGCCGCGTCGTCACCGACACCGACAGCTCGACATTGCGATCGGCCTTAAGCAACATTCGCGCCAACGTCGTCTTGCCGGCACCCGAGGGCGACGACAACACGAACATGACACCGCGCCGCGCGATGCCGGTTCGGCTTTTCTGACCGCGCGCCATCGTCTATTCCACGTTCTGCACTTGCTCGCGAAACTGCTCCACCGCGGCTTTGAGCTCCAAGCCGATATTGGTGAGCTCGACGTCGTTCGCCTTGGCGCATAGTGTATTGGCTTCGCGATTAAGCTCCTGGGCGAGAAAATCTAGTCGGCGTCCGACCGGTCCTCCCTGGCCGATCAAAAGCTGGGCCTGAGCCAGATGCGCGGTAAGGCGGTCAAGCTCCTCGCGCACGTCGGCCTTCGTCGCGATCAGGATCGCTTCCTGATGCAGCCGGTCAGGATCGAATCGATCGGACTGCGCCAATAACGCCGCGACCTGTTCGGCGAGCCGCGCCCGAATGGTTTCAGGCCGCCGGCCGGGCGAGAGCTCGGCACGTTCCACGTGCGCCGCAATATCGGCCAGCCGTGCCGCCAGCACGTTGCCGAGGGCCGCGCCCTCGTGACGGCGCATATCGACAAGAGCAGTAATGGTATCGGCAAAGCCGGCGATCACGGCCGCCTCGGCGCTTCGCTTCTCCTGTTCGTTCTCCTCGGCGTCGCCGACCTCGATCACCCCCTTGAGCGCTAACAGCCCGTCGAGCGACGGCGGCGAGGCCTCGATCCGCCGCGCGAGCTGCCGCACCGCCGTCAAAACTGATTCCAGCACTGCAGTGTTGATGCGCACGACCGGCACGATACCGGTGCGTTCAAGCGTCAAGCCCGCCTGGACGGACCCGCGCGCAAGCTTTTCCGCAGCTTGGGCCCGCACCGGCACTTCGATCGCATCCCACCCAGGCGGCAGTCGAAGCCGCAGATCAAGACCTTTGCCGTTGACCGACTTGATTTCCCAGGCCCAAGCGTAAGAACCGCTGACACCGTGGCTGCGAGCAAAGCCGGTCATGCTCGACAGCGACATTGAATGCGTTTCCCCGGTGGATGTATTGCGAAGAATTCGCGCCGAACTTAACGGCGGGTTTCCGTAGTCACAAGGGCGATGCCGATAAGCTGTGGGCGAGTCACAGAGCCGGCGAGCAAAGGCCGCGTTTTCCCCTAATGCGCCGGCTGCGGGCTTTGAGTGTGGCGGCTCGAAGAGCGACGAGGTTGCGGCTGTGGGGGCGCCGGCGCTGGCTGCGGCGGCGTTGACGCCGATTGGGCGTCGGCAGGCGCCCTATCCTTTTGGTCACCCTCCATCGAGCGTAGCCGCGCGACGTTCTTCTGGTGCTGTTCGTAGGTCTCCGCGAATGCGTGCCCACCGGTGCCGTCGGCGACGAAATAAAGCTCGCGGGTGCGTGCCGGATTGGCTGCAGCCTCGAGTGAGGCACGGCCAGGGTTGGCGATCGGCCCCGGCGGTAATCCGTCGATTTGGTAAGTGTTGTAGGCGGTCGGCTGTTCGATCTCACTCTTCATGATCGGCCGACCCAGCGTACCCTTGCCGCCGACCAGCCCATAAATGATGGTCGGGTCGGATTGCAGCCGCATTTTCTGTTTTAGCCGGTTGACGAATACTGCGGCGATGCGGGTGCGCTCCTCGGGCTTCCCGGTTTCCTTCTCGACCAGTGAAGCAAGGACCACGAGTTGATCGGGCGTTTTGATCGGCAGATCGGGAGAATGGTGATCCCAGACTTCTTTCAACAGGTGCTGTTGCGCCTGTTGCATGCGCTGGATCATCTGTTCGCGCGTGACGCCCCGGGTGAAGTTGTAGGTATCCGGTAACAGGCTCCCCTCACGCGGCACTTCTTTGATATTTCCGACCAAGACCGGGTCATCCAGCAGCCGCGCGACAATCTGCTCCGAAGTTAGGCCTTCCGGCATCGTGAACTGATGGGCCACTACGCGACCTTCAACGATCGTCGCGACCACATCGCGCAAGCTCGCATGCGCCTTGAACTGATACTCGCCGGCTTTGAGATCTTCGCGCGCCTTGAGCACGAACACGCCGCCGACGAAAACCCAAGGCTGATCGATCACCCCGTCGCTGACAAGAACATCGGCGATGTCGTGAATACCCGAGCCGCGCGGAATATTGACAATGCGGTTTTCCGGCAACGGTCCCGGAGCATCGAACCGCTGTTTGCCGACGACCAGCGCTACGCCGGCCGCGATCGCCGCCAGGACGAAGACGCTCAGGATGGCGTTGCCGACAATAACGAAAGGATGCCGCGCACTCTTGGAGCGGCGGGTCGGTATTTGAACGGTATCCGGTTCGAGCGCGGTTCGCGGGCTGCGCGGCGTGATCGGCCTTTGCGTTTTGGCGCCAGTCGAAGCCGCGCTATTTGCCGTCACCGGCCGTTGGGAAATAGGCGGATACGGTTCGCCCGGGCCTTGTGCAGCCTTTGCGGCTGCCGCCGAAGACGCCGCGGGGCCGCGCGCTGTTTGCCCGTTGGTGCTCGCGGGCCCAACGGCCGCAGGAGCGGCCGGAGCACGCGGCACTGGTGGCGAAACAATCGGTGCCTTTGCGGTCGCGTTGGCCGGCTGCGGCTTGGGCGCACTCGTGGTGGTCTTTTCTGCGCCCGCGGCGACGGGACGCGGCCGCTGTGCCGGTGCCGCGGTTGGCTTGACTGCAGTAGTGCTTGGTTGCGCGCTTGGCGTCTGCGGCGCCTTTGCTTGAGGTATCGGTGTGGACGCTGGAGAGGGTTGCTTCCCGGCT
>JBAUGC010000108.1:0-3755 GCA_049679485.1 Xanthobacteraceae bacterium | reverse complement strand
GACGGCGATGGCCGAACTGCTCGCCCCCCACGAACCGCCTGATCCCCACGTCGCCGGCAGATCGGATCGTCCCAATTCAACGCGCACGCGGTCGACGGGCAAGCCCAGCCGCTCAGCCGCTACTTGGGCGAGTACGGTGTAGGTCCCCGTCCCGATGTCGGTCATATCCGACAACACGATGCAGCCACCGTCCGGAGCGAGCTGCAGCCGCGCTTTCGCTGGCGCTTGCGGATGGGCACGAATAGCGGCCCCGACGCCGAACCCCACCAGCCACCTGCCGTCGCGGACCGTTCCTGGTTGTTGCCGGCGTCGTTCCCACTTGAAAAGGCGCGCTCCTTCGCGCAGGCAGTCGACGACGCGGCGGTCGGAGTAAGGCACATTTTGCTCCGGATCGACAGCGGGCTCGTTCAGAATCCTCAGCTCAATCGGATCCATGTTGAGAGCATGCGCGAGTTCGTCGACAGCAGACTCCAGCGCCAGCAGACCAGGTGCCTCACCCGGTGCCCTTACATCCTCGCCGCGCAGCATATCTAACGGGACCAATCGATGCCGCGTGAGTCGGTGGGGCGCCGCGTAAAAGCTACGCGTGCCAAGTGCGCTCGCTTCGACAAATTCCTCCTGACGGTTCGTATGCATAGTCGCGTCATGGCCGACAGCCACAAGCCTTCCGTCCCGCTCCGCGCCCAGTCGGATTCGTTGGATCGACGTCGGCCGCACGCCTACGTCGTAAAAGATTTGCCGCCGCGTTAACGCAACCTTGACTGGTCGGTTCAAGCGCCGCGCCGCGATCGCGGCCAGAATGGTCTCAGAATGGACACTCAGCTTGGACCCGAATCCGCCGCCGACGTAGGGACTGAAAACCTTAATCCTGTGCCGATCGATTTTCAGTGTGTTGGCCACGCAACTGCGCACCGCGTCGACAATCTGAGTGCTGACGTAGAGCTCGAGATCTTCACCGCGCGGCACGGCCACGCAGGCATTCGGCTCCATCGGTTGCGAAAAGCAATACGCCGTATTGTACTGGCGGTCGATCTTAACCGGAGCACTATCGTATCCCGGATCGAAATTTCCTACCGCGCTGTCGGTTGGCAACCCAAAGAGCAATTGCTTTGGCGCGTATGCGCTTTCGGCATTAGCCATGAAGTCGAAATTGCCCTCCTCGGTTGCGTACGTAACGCGCACAAGGTTAGCTGCGGCCTGAGCCTGCACTAGCGTAGCGGCGACCACGAATGCGACGGGCTCGCCGTAATGGCCCACCTCAGGACTGGCGAGAGTTGGACGGGCGCGCCAATAAGGAAACGGCATCGGGTTCGGTTCATCGCGGGCGCCCTGAGCCGGGATGTTTTCGTGGGTGACGATGGCACAGACTCCCGGCGATTGTCGTGCCTGAGATGAATCAATTTCCCTGACGTGACCGCGACCGATCGTAGCCGTGACAATGACGCCGTATAGCGGTGCCTCGTCCTGCAAATACTCATAAGCATAGGTCGCCCCGCCGGTGACTTTTACCGGGCCGTCCAAGCGGCTGATGGGTTGTCCGATCATCACTGTCTTCCGGTACTCATCTGCGCGACGTCCGCCAACGTGCGACAGAGCGTACGTTTGCCGAGCTCGACCTTGAAATCATTGTGCCCCCGTCCCGCGGCGTTCCTCATCGCCGCATCAGCCGCCGCTTGATACGTGTTGAGAGTCGCCAAACGGCCCGTCAGCGCCGTTTCTGCATCAATCGAGCGCCATGGCTTGTGCGCGACAGCGCCAAATGAAACCCGCGCCGTGGTGATAGTTCCGCCGTCGGTCGCAACGATCACAGCAACGGAAACCAGCGCAAACTCGTATGACGCGCGGTCGCGGACCTTCCGGTAACGCTGTCGCCCGGGGGGCGGCGGCGGAAGGATCACGGCGGTAATCATTTCTCCCGGCCGCAGTACGGTTTCGATGTGCGGCGCGCTCCCCGGATGGCAATAGAAATCATCAATTGCTACGCGGCGGGTGGATTGGTTCGGCTCCAGCAGTTCGATCTGCGCTTCCAGCGCCGACATCGCGACAGCCATGTCGGAAGGATGAGTG
This sequence comes from Xanthobacteraceae bacterium, assembly GCA_049679485.1. Classification (GTDB taxonomy): domain Bacteria; phylum Pseudomonadota; class Alphaproteobacteria; order Rhizobiales; family Xanthobacteraceae; genus BOG-931. The sequence continues at coordinate 1,688 of JBAUGC010000108.1, read as the reverse complement.
GCGATACAGGCATCACTCGCGCCGAGGATCGCGTGTATGCGATTAATGCCCCGAAGTGCCGCGCAGCCCGCTTGCGGTGTCCGTTTGTTACACGCCGCTGCGGTGTCGTAGAAATACGAGCAGCGCGTGCGCTGCATGAGATTGCCTCCGACTGACGCTTTGTTTCGTAACTGGCCCGAGGCGCCAGAAAGCAATGCTTCCGATAGCACCGGATATCGCGCACGGACTCGTGGATCGGCGGCGACTTCGGAGTTCGCCGCCTGCGCTCCGATCCGGATACCGCCGTTCGGCAACTCTTCAATTTGTTTCAAAGGCAACCGGCTGATATCGACCAGATGGGTCGGCTGCTCGATCTCGAGCTTCATCAGATCCAGAAGATTCGTACCTCCACTAATAAATTTTGCACCGGCCCGGGAGACGGCCGCTGCCGCTGCTAGCGGGTCAGTGATCCTCTCGTACGTGAACGGCTTCATTCGGATACTGCTCCGGCAACGTCCCGAATAGCGGCGACAATGTTGGGATATGCGGCGCACCGACAAATGTTGCCGCTCATGCGCTCACGGATTTCGGCGTCGGACAGAGCGATCCGCTCCACCGACACATCCTCTGTGACGTGGCTGGGCCAACCCGCCTTGACTTCGGAGAGGATGCCAACGGCCGAACAGATCTGGCCGGGAGTGCAGTAGCCACATTGAAATGCGTCACGCTCGATAAAGGCAACCTGAAGCGGATGAAGAGTTTCCGGTGCGCCCAAGCTTTCGATAGTTACGACGTCGTCACTGTCGTGCATGACTGCGAGGGTCAGGCAAGAATTAATGCGTCGGCCGTTGAGCAGAATCGTACACGCACCGCATTGACCGTGATCGCACCCCTTTTTGGTCCCGGTGAGGTGTAGATGTTCACGCAGCGCATCGAGCAATGACGTGCGCGGGTCGAGTTCGAGCTCGCGCGGTTGGCCATTGACCCTGAGCACAATTCGAGAAGCCGCCTCGGCTATGGGCTTCCTGGATGTGTCCATTGCGAAACTGCCTCTAGCTGCAAAAAGAGCGGGACTGCGCCGCTCGCCGCGAGTGTCAATCGCTAGTCGCGAATAAGCTTGGTGAGACCTGTCCTCTCAAGCGGTTTTCGAGCTCTGCTGAGAACTGCAGAACCATGGGAAGCGGTCGGTGATAGATTTGTATGTTTTCGATCAGGCCTGACGCGTTCCGCGTCAGTATCGTGCTGCCACCGACAGATTTGCCGAAGGCCTTGCCCTCCCACTCGAGGTAGGTCCTCGGCCCATCGACGGTTTCGTGCGTGAAAACCAGGGTGTCGTACATGCCTCCTGTTGAGGCCGCTATAACGGTCTCAACAAGTTCGACACCGGCGCACGGTTCACTCAAAACGGAAGCATATAGCACAGGGTTTGCGCCGAAGGCGGCGGCGAATTCCGGGGTTCCGCTTTTTCGCACAATGGCAATCCAGCCTTCGCCCGGTTCGGAGGAGGCTAGCGATATCGGCGTGGCTTCCATCGCGGGCGATGCGTCGGGCATGTTGTCTCCACAAAATAATTTCGACGGACGTCAACGAAACTGAATGCGTTGTCCGCCTGACTGACATGCGTAACTCTCCAAAAGCTAGGGGGTGCGACGTACGCGTTCTTGTAAAAAGCAAACGTCCGTTGTCTGTTCGAAACAAATCCAGCAGGA
>JBAUGC010000107.1:0-1994 GCA_049679485.1 Xanthobacteraceae bacterium | reverse complement strand
GCCTTGCTCGCATCACGGCAAATCCCCGCCCTGCGCCGACGCCATTGTCGCCGCGGGCCTGGCGCGCGTCGTCTCGTCCATGGAAGATCCCAATCCCGAAGTAGCGGGGCAGGGGCACGCAAGGTTGCGTTCGGCCGGCATCGTGGTCGATGTCGGTACCGGTGGCGACGAGGCGCGCCGTGATCACGCCGGCCACATCATGCGCATGCGCGAAGGCCGCCCGCACGTGATGCTCAAGCTCGCGATTTCCGCCGACGGCAAGGTCGGAGCGGCGGGCCGGACGCCGGTCGCCATTACCGGCGCGGAAGTACGCGATCGCGTCCATCTGCTCCGGGCGCAAAGCGACGCGATCATGGTCGGTATCGGCACGGCGCTTGCCGACGACCCGCTGCTCACGTGCCGGCTGCCCGGCATGGAGAAAGACTCGCCAGTCCGTATTGTGCTCGACACGACCTTGCGTCTGCCGCGGGCTTCGCGGCTGGTGCAAACCGCCCGCGAGGTGCCGGTATGGGTCGTCGCCGGAGCCGCAGCGCCGCGCGCGGCCGAGGAAGCGCTGGCGGCGGATGGTGTCGTGGTGCTGGAGGCGCCCGAGCTCAGCGACGGTCTCGATATTGCGGCGGTGCTCAAGGTTATCGCCGGGCGTGGCATCACCCGGCTGATGGTCGAGGGCGGGCCGACGATTGCCGCTGGTTTCGTCGCTGCCGAACTCGTCGATGAGGCGGTTTTGTTTCACTCGTCAACGATTATCGGGCCGGACGGCATAGACGCACTCGACGGGCTGCCGCTTACGGAGCTAACCCAGTCAGGGGTTCTGGGCCACTTAGCGACTGAACCGATCGGGGCTGATAGATGTGACGTTTTCGAGCGAAGGTGAGGCCATTGTTTACTGGTATTGTCAGCGACTTGGGCGAGGTTCTGGAGGTTAACGAACAAGCTGAAGGGCTGCGCCGTCTGAGCATCGCTTGCGGCTACGATCCCGATTCCATCGATATCGGAGCCTCGATCGCCTGCTCCGGCCCCTGCCTCACGGTGGTTGAGCGTGGGCGCAAGAGCAATCGCGCCTTCTTCGCTGTGGACGTGGCAGCCGAGACGCTGCGCGTGACCACCGCCGGGGCGTGGGAGCGCGGTACGCGGCTCAACCTGGAACGGTCGCTAAAGCTTGGCGATGAACTCGGTGGACACCTGGTCAGCGGGCATGTTGACGGGATTGCCGAGTTGCTCAGCCGCGAAGACTTGCCCGACATGGCGCGATTATGGTTGCGCGCCCCGAGTGAGCTTGCCCGCTTTATTGCGCCCAAAGGGTCGGTCGCGCTCGACGGCGTTTCGCTCACCGTCAACGAAGTCGAAGTCGAAGGCGATACGTTCTCGGTATTGCTCATTCCGCACACGCTGAAAGTCACGACGTTCGGAACGCTGCGCGCCGGTATGCGGCTCAATCTCGAAGTCGACCAGATGGCCCGTTACGCCGCGCGGCTCCTCGACACTGCTAGCCCTCATTGAGCCTGCGCTTGTTCGCGCCTCCTGTGCTTGCTACGACCGCATCGGCAAGAGAGGGCGACAATGGCCGGACCGCGGCGAAGCAAAAGTGAGAAGAGTGGCGCCAAAGGCGCCCGTATTCTGATTGTCGAAGCACGCTACTACGACGACATCGCCGATCAGCTGCTTGCCGGCGCGATGAAAGTGCTGACGGAAGCGGGTGCTGTGATTGAACGCGTCACGGTGCCGGGCTCGCTCGAAATCCCGGCAGCGATTGTCATCGCGCTTGAGGCGGCAAAGCAAAAAGGCCGCCCTTACGATGGCGTGGTGGCGCTTGGTTGCGTCATCCGCGGCGACACTATTCATTTCGAGATTGTTTCGCAGCTTTCCGCGCAAGGGTTGCTTGAGCTTTCCGTGGCGCGCACACTGCCGATCGGCAACGGCATTGTCACCGTCAATACGCTCACGCAAGCGCTGGCCCGCGCGCGGCTTGAGGACCAGGACAAAGGTGGCGACGC
>JBAUGC010000106.1:0-7134 GCA_049679485.1 Xanthobacteraceae bacterium | reverse complement strand
GTGCTGTGAGTGGCGACTTCGCGCCGCCGCAGACAGCTTCCGCGTGGATCGGTTTCCTGGCCGCCTCTACGCTGTACGGCTTCGCAATGATTGCCTTTTTTATTGCCGTATCAATGATCGGACCCGTGCGCACGTCGCTACTGGCCTACGCTGATGCAGTGATATCCGCCGGTCTTGGCGTCGATGTGCTTGGACAGGCGCTGACGCTCATTCAGATTGCGGGGATCGCGCTCGTCATCGTTTCCTTGATCGGCGCGACGCAAACCAAGATAGCGCTCTAAGCGGCCGATGCTGGCGGCAACCGCATTACGTTTGATTCTCACCCAAGTCGAGCCGCGGGTTCTCCCCGATTGGGATATCTGTTCAAGGATTAGTGCTTGCTTCGACAGCGCACCTTCACTACTAAACCCACCCTACCGGAGAATCCACGGAGCAACGCGATGAAATCGATTTTGATGGCCCTTGCGATCTCACTCACAGTAGGCATCGGACCGACGCTGGCGCAGACCGATACAAAGACGCAGACCGAGACAAAAACGGATACGAAGATGCAGACGGGCACAAAGGCAAAGCCCAGCGACGCTGCCAAGGCGGCGATCGCCAAGTCCTGCACGGACCAGGCCAATGCCAAGGGTTTGCACGGCGACGCCCGAAAGAAGTTCAGGTCAAAGTGCAAAAAAGCCGGCGGCAAGCCCTCCTGAACGGTCGCGAAGAACATTCAGCTTCGTCGGCACGACGGGTGTTCCGTTGATGGGTTAAGTTGCTGGGTGGAGGATGTCTCGCAAAATCTACCGAGTCCTCTACGCATACAAATAACCCGCGCTAACGCGCGGGTCTAAAGCTTGAGTCGCTGGCGGGGTCACCAACCGGGAGCGATCCGTTGCCGCTGTCACAGATTTTCCGGTATTGCGTATCGGACGGTGTGCCCCGGCGCTCCTTTTTCCTCGCTGTGATCGTCGGCACGATTCTTAATTTGATCAATCAGGGCGACGCCGTCTTCGGACCCGGTCACGTCAATCTGATAAAGATTATCCTGACCTACGCGGTTCCATATTGCGTCGCGACCTATGGTGCAGTCTCGTATCGGGTGAGCGCCGCGCGACGCGCCGGCGGCGCGTTCAGGTAGAAACGAGAGTTGCTGGGTGCCTCGGACGTGATGCGCTGCGTCGTTTGGGCCGCAGTACCTGAAGTTTCAGCCGCCCGGTACTTAGTATCATTGCCGATCCGCAGATGCCTGGAGTGGGTCGCGTGTAATGCAGGGGCTGAGGCAAAGTTAAGCTGTGTCCGCGAGGCTTGCCAGCGTTCAATCCCGTCTCTGGTGACAGCGAAATGCGGCTTACTCTCTTCGGGGCGATCCGCCCTCTCAACCTCCGCACGGCGGCGCGGGATATTCTGGCGGGCGTAACGCTCGCGTCCATGAATATCCCGCAGGTGCTGGGTTATGCCCGCATCGCCGGCACGCCCGTTGTGACCGGGCTTTATACCGTGCTGCTGCCGCTCGTTGGGTTCGCAATATTCGGCTCGTCCCGGCACCTCGTGGTGGCTGCCGACTCGGCAACGGCCGTCATCTTCTCCAGTCCGTTATCGCGCATGGCGGCACCGGCCAGCGAGAAGTACATGGCACTGGTCGGCATGGTGGCGCTGCTGACAGCGGGGCTTCTGTTCCTGGCATGGATCTTCAGATTGGGGTTCCTCGCCGACTTCCTGTCGCGCACGGTGCTGGTCGGGTTTCTCACCGGCGTCGGGTTTCAGGTTGGCATTGCCATGCTCGGCGACATGTTTGGTGTCGCGATCAACTCGCGCCGGACTTTGGTCCAGGCTTGGGAGATCCTGCGCAGATTGCCGGAGTTGGACCTTCCGACAGTGGCGTTGTCCGCGCTCGTGGCGGTGAGCATCCTGCTCGGCAAATACTTCGTTCCTCGATTGCCGATTTCGCTGTTCGCGGTCGTTGGGGCAATCGCGGCGAGCGCTGCGTTTGGCTTCGCCGAGCATGGCATTGCGATCATTGGTCCGGTTCCCGGAGGCCTGCCCCGGCTCGCCTGGCCCGACGTGACCTGGAGCGAAAGCCTGGCCGTGCTTCCGGTAGCGGCTTCCTGTTTCGTGATGATCATCGCGCAAAGCGCAGCGACCTCGCGCGCATTCGCGCAGCTTTATCGCGGGCGGGTCGATGGCGACGCGGACATTCTCGGGCTTGCAGCCGCGAATGCCGCTGCCGCGGTTAGTGGAACGTTCGTGGTCAACGGCAGTCCGACGCAGACCGCCATGGCTGATCGAGCGGGCGCGCGCAGCCAAATCGCCCAGCTGGTTTTTGCTGGCGTAGTGCTTCTGGTGTTGCTGTTCCTGACCGGGCCGCTTCAGTACCTGCCCCGCTGCGTGCTGGCCAGCATCGTGTTCACGATTGCGGTCGGCATGATCGACGTGAGCGGGCTCCGTGACATTCGCCGCGAAAGCCCGGGCGAGTTTTATCTTGCCGTCATCACTGCGGCAGCGGTTGTCGTGGTCGGTGTCGAGCAGGGCATCCTGCTGGCGATCGCGTTGTCGCTGTTCCGGCATGTTCGCCACAGTTACAGCCCGCACCGGATGATGCTTGCGCCGGACCCGACCGGCCGCTGGGTGCCGGTGCCGGCGACGCCTGGCCAGGAGACCGAACCGGGGCTCATTGTCTATCGCTTCGGTTCGGATTTGTTTTACGCCAACGCCAACCTCTTTGCCGACCAGGTGCGCGATCTCGTCGACCGCGCGCCTGTGCCGGTCCGCTGGTTCATTGTCGATGCCGGCGCGATTACCGACATCGACTACTCCGCCGCGCAAACCATGCGCGATCTGCTCGACGAACTCGCACACCGAAAAGTCGGCGTCATGTTCGCGCGCGTCACGCCATATCTTCGATCGGACATGGAGCGGCATCGCATCGCTGGCGTGATCGGCGACAAGCGGATTTTTGCCACGCTTCACGAAGCGATGGCCGCGGCGCGCGGCGATACAGTTGGTGCAGCTGCGGATCAGCGTGGGGAGCCAGTATGAAACGAGCTCATTCCGCAGCGGCAGAGGTTGCGTCGGCCGCCTCGAGCATGGCCGCGAGGCTTTCGGCTTCGGCGATCGTTCGCACGGCGACCGGAGCGGCGCGGCCGCGAACTGCGATCTCCCTTACTGGCACCGCGTCGTCGGGTAATCCGGCGGTCCCATATACCTCGTCGGAGACGACGACCTGACAGGCCAGTTCCTTGGTCAGGTCCTGAAGCCGCGCGGCGACGTTCACCGCGTCGCCAAGCGCCGTGAACGAGATGTGGTCGCCGTAGCCGATATCGCCGACAATGACTTCGCCGCCGTTGATTTCGATTCCGAATCTGATGGCGTCGCGCCCGGCTTCGGCGAACTGCAGGTTCAGATGCGCGATGTTTTCAGCCACCATCGCGGCGGCGCTGAGAGTCTGCCGGCAAGCAGTCTGCGGATCGGTGTCGACGCCAAACAAGGCCAGCATGCCGTCGCCAAGGTACTGGTTCACCTGGCCGCCGGCTTGCATCACCGCCCGCGACGCTGCGCCAAGGAAACGATTGACGACGAACACGGTGTCGAACGGCAGCTGGTCAGCCGCCATCTGCGTAGAGCCGCGCATGTCCACGAACATGCTCACCACGTACCGTTCCTCGCGGGGGTTGCCGCGGCCTTTGGCGTGCACGAAAGCGGCGCCGACGTGCGGCGGCAGCAGCGGGACGATCGCGAGGTCCGTCGCCGGCCGCAATTGGCATGCGAGCCGCACGGAGGGATCTGCGCCGGCGCCAATTCGCTCAAGCACGTAAGCTTCGCGAGCCGACGGCCGCGGCAATCCGTCGTGATCGCCGACGATGCGAATCCGGCAGGTCGAGCAGCGGCCCTTGCCGCCGCAAACGCTGGCGTGCGGTACGTGGTGACGGTAGCTCGCTTCCAGGACCGACAGGCCTTTTGGCACCCGGATCATCCGGTCCGGGTAGGTGAGCCGAATCATGCCGCGCCGCCGCTCGTTGAAGCGGCGAATGCCGCGGGCGGCTAACACCGCGACGATCGCTCCGGCATAAGCCCACAGGAAATAGTTCCGCAGCCGTTCGAGGTTGGCGCGCTCGGCGGCCGTGCCGATCCGCGCGGGAGACTGGATGTCGGCGCTCCACGCCGGCTCAAGCGCCAGACGCTCCACGGTCTTGGCCTGCTGATAAAAGCCCAGGAGCGCCAGCACGGGCAACAGCACGGCGACCCCAAGCAGGACCGGCGCAATTTTCGGAAAGAACCGCTGCAAGCGCAGCCAGAAATAAATGCCGATGCAGCCATGGATCCAGGCGACGACAACCACGGCGGTCTGCATCGCGCCCAAGTCCGGGCGTGCAATCCACAGAGCGTAGATCGCTTGCGCGTAGCCCCGCTGGAGATCGTATAACGTGACGCCGAGGCGCTCGCCGATCACATGCGTGCACAGCAATGCCGGTATGCTCAGTCCCAGCGTGAGCTGGATGACCTCGGCAATTTTCCAGCGGAAATATCGGCGCTGATAGAGCGCCCACCATCCGAGCGCGCCGTGGATGGCGAACGACGGGTAAAGAAGCAGCGTTCCAATCCAGCTTTGCCAGAAAGTGATGTGGAACCAGAGCCCGTATTCCATGGCATCGAGCGAAATATTGCCCAGCGCATGATTGATGTAATGCGACAGCAGATAACAAAACAGAACCAGTCCACAGCCGAGCCGAACCTGCCGCACGCCGACGCCGCGGGCGAGATGAAACGGTCGCAAGTTGATCTGGCTCAACGTCGTCACGCGGTTTTTCCGGCACTTGAAGCTTGTCTTGATCTTATTCCGTACGCGACGCGGGACCCGGCGGTGGACATTACAGAATCTTATTTCCGCCGACTGCGCACTGTAAGGCGCTATCTGACATTGTCGGTGTTAGTCCAGGGTTAGCGATGTCGAGAGGTGGTAAGCAAATGACAAAAAGGTGCGGGGAATAGAACATGGTGCGCAATTCAATCAGCACATGGGGCTGGCCGTCCGTTGTCCTGCATTGGCTGGGTGCGGCGATCATTTTCGTCCTGCTGGTCCATGGCTGGTGGATGACTCATCTGGCGCCCGGCCCCGGCCCGGCGCGCTTGGCCAATTTTACCCGGCATGGCGCCCTCGGCTACGACTTCCTGGTTCTGCTGGTGGTGCGGCTGGTATGGCGCTGGTTCAATCCGGTGCCGGCGTTGCCCGGCGACCCCAAACGCTGGGAGCGCTAATGCCGCGCATATCGGCCACGCCGGGCTCTATGTGATGATGTTTGCAGCCACCCTCGTCGGCTGGGCACTTGCGGGCACCATGCGCACGCCGTTGCAGAAGGACCTGTTCGGCTTCACGGTACCGCTGATCTACACGAGCCACGACAGGGCGATCCACGAAACACTCGAGGACACCCATCGCATCCTCGCTTACCTGCTCGCCGCGCTCGTCGTCGTGCACATCCTCGGCGCACTGCGCCACCATTTTTACAAGCGCACCAATATCCTCATGCGCATGGTCACCATCGGCCGGCCAAGCTGATTAAGCCGGAAACGGCGAAGCAACCCAGTGCGAACGTGCCGCCCTGGATTGCTTCATTGCAGTTGCTTATCGCGATGACGCGAGCAGCTACTTCATCAGTTCGACAAACAGCCCGATGACGCACACATAGCCGAGCACGAAAATAAGTGTGCGGATGTAGGGAAGGCCGATCAGATAGACGATGGCGTGCGCGACCCGGAGCCAGAAGAAGCTCATCGCCCAGAACGCGGTCATCGAGTCGTTTTTTCCGGCAATCTGAATGACGACCACAAGCGCAGCGAACGGCGCGAATGTTTCCACGGCGTTGATGTAGGTACGGTCCGCGCGTTTGCCCCAGTTCGGCAGCGGGCGCGGCTCGGGATCGACGTAATTCGGCGGGGTCAGGAAGCCGTTGGTGACGACTTGCGCGATGACGTAGGGAATCCACAGCGACCCCGAGAGCAAAGCCGTTAGTGCCAGGTATTTCAGTTCAGGCGACATCTAAATTTCCCTTCCCTCAAAAGTGGTTTATTTCCTTAAAGCACATCACTTGTAGTCCGGATCGCCGGCTTCCGTGATCACCTTTTCAAATCGTGCGGTGGGTTCAGCCGGGTTCTCTCGGGCCCGACGTCGGCTGGATCCGCCAACAGGCCGCTCGTTTCAGTCGCAGCAGGAGTCCGACGTTTTCGGTTGCTGATAGGTCTCGTTGGGATTGACGGCAGTCCCGTCATACCTGTCGTGATGACGTACCCACGCCATGCCGTACGCTAAGCCTGCCTCGTCGCGCCCCTTGGGGGCGAGGTCGAGGAAGTGGTAGGCGCCGATCAGCATGTCGAGGCCGCGTCCATAGGATGAATAGGTGTGGAAAACCCCGCCTGCGGCGTTCTTGTAGAACACGCTGGCGCCGGGGCGCTCCTCGCTCGGGAATTCGGTCACTGCGTAATTGTAGTTGACGATCCCCTTGGCCTTCTCCTCCGGAGTGGCGGACACCTGGTAGTCGAAGTTAAAGTCATTGCTGAATGACGACACCCATTTGAAGTGCCAGCCCATGCGCTGTTTGAACTTCTCGATTTGCGCGAGCGGCGCGCGCGACACCGCGACGAAAGCGACGTCGCGCTGCGCAAGATGGATGACCGAGCCGTCGAAGTGATCGGCAAGGAGCGAACAGCTCTTGCAGCCTTCCTCCCAATCGGGACCGAGCATAAAGTGATAGACGATCAGCTGGCTTTTGCCGCCGAACAGATCGGCCAAAGTCTCCTTGCCGTTCGGGCCGTCGAAGACGTAATTCTTTTCGATCTTCTCCCAGGGCAGTTCGCGCCGCTTGCGGCTCAGCGCGTCGCGGGCGCGGGTGAAGGCCTTCTCTTCGGCGAGATGAGCCTTGCGCGCCGCGATCCATTCCTCGTGCGGGACGATCTTGTGCGGTTCCATAATTGCCTCCGCGTGTAGCCCGGATTGAGCCACGCGAAATCCGGGGTCGGCATTCGAGCCGTTATGAAGTCCCGGGTTTCGCTTCGCTCAACCCGGGCTACGAAAATTCAAGCCGGCGTCATCCAGCCGATGCCGGCGCCGCCCGGCTCGAGCAGGATAGCGATGCGGCCGACGTTGGGGACGTC
>JBAUGC010000105.1:0-3013 GCA_049679485.1 Xanthobacteraceae bacterium | reverse complement strand
CGCGGCACTATTGGCGGTTCGCTCGCCAACAATGATCCAGCCGCCGACTATCCGGCCGCCGGGCTCGCGCTCGGCGCTACCGTCGTAACAGACAAGCGGGAGATTGCGGCGGACCAATTCTTTCGGGGCATGTTTGAGACAGCGCTCGAACCGGGCGAGTTGATTATCGCGATCAAATTTCCCATTCCTCTTGCGGCCGGTTACGCCAAAATCCCTAATGAGGCCTCGCGGTTTGCCCTGGTCGGCGTTTTCGCGGCGAAATTCGAAACCTGCACACGCGTCGCCGTCACCGGCGCCAGCCCCGCTGTTTTTCGCGTGCCGGCATTCGAGATGGCGTTGTCGCGACGCTTTGAGCCGGAGGCTATGAACGGCCATGGCATTGATGCATCCGGATTGAGTTCGGACATTCACGCCGAGGCGGCGTTTCGGGCACATCTAATCACGGTCATGGGCAAGCGCGCAGTCGCGACGGCGCTCGCTCTTGCCTGACGGCGCCGATCCGAGAGGCCCAATGAACAGCGTTCCGCAGACCGCTCCCCGGACTGCCCCCCAAAATCTTGGGCGGCTTTCTGCGCAGCAAATCCTGGACGGCTACCGCACCAGGAGATTCTCCCCGCGCGACGTCATCGACGATGTCATTGTTGCGCTCGAAAGCGCCGATTCGTTGTGCAAAGTGATGACGACCGACATGTTCGCGTCGGCGCGAGCCACGGCCGACCGCGCTGCGGCGGCGTGGAAAGCAGGCGAAGTGAACGCCCTGACCGGCGTTCCGATCACGGTCAAGGATCTGATCTACGTCGCCGGCACGCCGGCCAAGGCCGGCGCTCCGATGCTTGAGGAATTCGTTCCGGACGTCGATGCGGCCGTGGTGGCGGCCGTCAAAGACGCAGGCGCGATTATTACCTGCAAGACCACAACGTGTGAATCGGGCTACAAGCTCACCGCCGACAGTCCGGTGTCCGGTGTGACCCGCAATCCGTGGCACCTCGACCGCACCAGTGGTGGCTCCAGCGGTGGTGCGGCTGCTGCCATAGCTGCCGGCTGCGGTCCGCTAGCACTCGCGACGGATGGCGTCGGTTCAATCCGCGTCCCGTCCTCGTTCTGTGGCGTCTTCGGCTTCAAGCCGACATACGGGCTTGTGCCGCGATCGCCCGGGTTCTTTCCACCGTCATGGCCATCGCTCGCCCATACCGGACCGATCGCACGCACGGTCGCAGACGCGGCACTCCTCCTTGGAGTCATCGCCAAGCATGACGGACGCGACCCCGCCAGCTTGCCTCTCGAGCGGCGATCATTCACGGCGAGCGCGGCGCGGCTTGACGGTCTGCGTATCGGCTTCACGCCGGACTTCGGTTATGCCGCCGTAGTGGCAGACGTTCGCACGGCGTTCAAGCAGGCAGTCGATGCGCTCGCCGATCTCGGTGCGGAAATGATCATGCCCGGCCCGGTCGTCGAAGCGGACATTCTGGAACATGTGCTTAAGCCGATCGCCTTCACCGAACAGGCAGCCGCCGTATCAGGTCGCGATCCGTCACAGCTGGCGCGTTCCGAGCAAGAATATCGTGACGTGCTCGCCGAAGGGCGGACCTTCAGTGGCGTGGACTATATGCGTGCCACCCATCGCCGCATGATTCTGCGCAGCCGTTTCGCCGAACTGTTTCGGGACGTCGACGCGCTGGTGACGCCGACTGTCTCGGTGACCGCCTTTGCGGCCGGAACGATTGGCGTGGGAGAGGTCGACGGCCGCAAAGTTGACAGTCATCTCGGTTGGTCGCCCTTTACCTGGCCGATCAATCTTGCCGGCCTGCCGGCGGCGACAATGCCGTGCGGTTGCGATCGCGACGGCCTGCCGATCGGATTGCAAGTGGTCGCTCCGTGGCTCGCCGAGGATCTGGTCCTGCGCATTGCGGCGGCGTTCGAAGAGGCGCACCCTTGGGCCGATACGTGGCCGGCATTCGTACGCGACTAGGATTGCGCGACGAGGATAAAGCGCGCTTGAAATTACGACGGAAAGGCGCGCCGTATTTTACGGGGCGCTACGGCGGTTTGGAGCAGCGGCTCGCTCCGCGATCTTGGTACGGACCTTGGTTCTTCCGCGACGCTAACCGCGGTCAATCCGACGTAATGCGCGAGATAATCGTGCAGCGCATCGATCGCGGGCGAAGACGCGCCTGGCGCCTTGTAAAGCAGCAGGTCGATCTTGGGCAGCGTCGGGAATCCTTCGCTTACTGTAAGCTCGCGCATACCGGGTACGAGCGCACAGCGCCCTAGTACCGTCACGGCCATGCCGGCGAATACCGCGGCTTGCAATCCGCTCACGCTTTCACTGACACACGCGATCTGCCACTTACGCCCAGCGCGTTCCAAATGTCCTATTGCGTGCTCGCGATAGATATTACCCGGCGGCAGCAACGCTAGCCGCAGCGGGTCCTCGAATTGCGCCTGCGATTGCTCGCCAACGATCCAGACCAATTGCTCCTGACGCACGACGAGCCCGCCCGTGAAGTTGTTCATGCGCGTGACGAGTGCGATGTCCACTTCGCCTCGTCGCACACGATCGACTGTCGGGGTGGAAAGTGCGCAACGCAATTCAACTTGGATTCGGGGGAACGTTTCCTTGAACATCGCCAGGATCGAGGGGAGCATGTACGCGGCATAGAGGTCCGGTGTGCCCAATACGACGTGACCATGAACTTCAGGTGAGGAGAGCCGCGACAACAACTCATCGTGTAGTCGCAAAATCGATTTTGCATAAGCCAACACCATGTCGCCATCTGGAGTCAGCTGCATCCGGCGCCCTTCGTGGTTGAACAAGGGCTTACCGGTGATGTCCTCAAGCCGTTGGATTTGCAGGCTGATTGCGGGTTGAGTCCGCCCCAGCCGACGTGCCGTTTCGGTAATACTGCCGGTGTCGACGACCGAAATCAGCGAACGAAGCATGCGAATATCAAGACTGAGAAGATTCATACGCTCCCGTTCGCCCCACGGTCCAAGCTCTGAACTCAGCCTATCC
>JBAUGC010000104.1:0-18784 GCA_049679485.1 Xanthobacteraceae bacterium | reverse complement strand
GAACGCGCCCATGAAGATATCGCCGCGGCGCATGTTGATCAGCTCGGCAGCGTATTCCCGGGCGGTGTACACGTACTGGCCGATGATGTTGCGGCGGGTCAGGTTCGGGCAGTAGCGCGCGAACGTCTCGATGATTTTCTCGGCGAAGTCGCGCTTGAAGTCCTCATAGTCCTGCCCGCCCAAATCGGGATCATACGGCATGACATGCCAGCAATAGGTGGTGTGCTTGCCGGGCGGCGCCTGCGTCGGATCGACCACGCTCAACGGCCCGGAGCCGAACTGCACGATGCGCGGCGGCCGGTTGGCTTTGACGTCCTCGAACGCCGAATTGAGATCCTCCATGGTTTCGGCGCCGATGCTCCACTTCAGCGTCCGGTTGATGTTCGGATCGAACGCCGCCGCTGAAAATTGCGGCGCTTCATGCAGCGCGAGATGCAGGCCGAACAGCGTCCAGTTGGTGTACTGGAACTGGTCGAGCTTTTCGGCGAACGCCGCCGGCAGCTGCGAGCGCCCGATCATTTGCTCAAAAGTCTGATGCACATTGATGGTGCTGGCGACGAACTGGCGCGCCCGCACGGTTTTGCCATCGGTGAGCACGATGCCGCGGGCGCGGCCGCCTTCGATCAGGATGCGGTCGATCGCTACTTGCGGCTGGAACGTGCCGCCCGCGGCGATGAAGGTTTCCATCAGGCCGCGGGCCAGATTGAACGAGCCGCCCTGGCAGAGCTGATAGCCGGTCTCGAGGTCGAAGGCGCGGATCACCGAGCCCATCGGGCTCGTCTTCGACAGCGTATCGGTGAGCCAGGTGCCGAACAGCGAGACCTTGAACAGGAACAGGAGCTTGACGTGGTCGTTTTCGAACAGCTCCTGCACCACGTCGAGCGGCTGGCGGCGGCTGATGGCGAGAAAGTCGCGGCCGATCGTGGTCTTCGCCAGCAGCGCGTCGCGCTCGGCCTGCGGCAGCGGCTCGGCGTAGCGCTCCGGGATCAGGATGCGCGCGGTGATTTCCTCGGCGCGCCGGTTCCAGTCGCGGAACGTCTCGGCGTCCTTCTTCGAGAACCGCGCCACGTTGGCGATGGTCTCCTCGCGGTCGCGCCCGAACACCAGAGCGGTGCCGTCGCGATGCGCCTGGCCGAACTCGTAGCGCGGGGTGATGTAGGTGACGCGGTCTTCAAGGCCCAAATCCTTGAACCACGGCGTTTCGGAAATGTGGAAATGGTTGATCGAGTGGAGGTTGTGGTAGAACCCGGGCGCCGTCGCCTCTTTAGTCATCAGGCCGCCGCCATATTCTAGGCGGCGGTCGACCAGAAGAACGCTTAGTCCCGCCTTGGCGAGATAACTGCCGAGGATAAGGCCATGATGGCCGGCGCCGATGATGATCCCGTCATAGGTCTTGTCCAAAGCCTTGGTCACGCCGTCCTCCCGAAGATTTTCTGCGTCGAGGGGACACCAAATTTGTCGGTCTGAGAAGCCGGATTTTTGCATAGCCTCGCTGCTGCAGCCGCCCTGCTGAGCCGGGCCAGGTACTCATTCAACGAGGGTGTCCGCTGCGTCGTTTTAATGTCCGCGTTTAGCGCGCGGCATAGCCGTACCGGAGGATGACCTTGTCCCAACGTTGCGCGACCATGGCGCGCTCAGCCTCGGAGAGTTTGTACTTATTGGTTTCGTAGCTCTTGTTGGCGGCGAGATATTCCTGCAGTCGCGGCAGGGTGGCTGCGAAGCCGCCAAGTCCGAAGTGGTCGTAAATATTTTTCACTTCGCCGAGGGGATCCTTGATCAGATCCTCGTAGGTCAATTCGTAGAATTGCCCGGGGCTGAGCGATGCCTTGCCCGCTTCCAGCTTGTCATACATATGCACGAACGTATTAAGCACCCGCTCACCAAGCTCAACATCGATCGGCGTTTGCAGTCCCTGCGTCTTGTGCAGGGTTTGCCAAAGATTGACCGTCGATGGAAACACTGCATAAGGAT
This sequence comes from Xanthobacteraceae bacterium, assembly GCA_049679485.1. Taxonomy (GTDB): domain Bacteria; phylum Pseudomonadota; class Alphaproteobacteria; order Rhizobiales; family Xanthobacteraceae; genus BOG-931. The sequence continues at coordinate 16,813 of JBAUGC010000104.1, read as the reverse complement.
CGCGAACGATGTGGATGAAGAGTGCATCGGGAAACATCGCTTTGAGGGTCGTGATGCGCGCGGTGTGCGGCGGCGATTTCAGCACCAGACGCTTGCCGGTCTTGTAGGCGACCTTCTGCACGAAGCCATGAAAGACGCGCATCCAGTGGACGCGGCTTGCGGGCGTCGCAGCTTCGAGGTCGAGGTGATCGTCGGTGTTCGGCGAGTTATTGGGAAACGCGATATTCAGGTAGGGGGACCCGGCGCCGAGCATGCACAGCGCGAATTCGTCCTCCTGCGGCCGATCGAGATCCAGCTTCATGTTGTCCATCGGCCGCGTCGCGGGCATGAGCAAGCCCAGGCAGCGCTTGAACAACCGTTCCGTCAGCAGGAAGTGATTCGGCTCCAAACATTGGTAGGTGGTCGGATAGCCAAAGCGTTCGTCGCGCACCATCAACTCGTGCAGTAAGGTCGTGCCGGTGCGCCAATGCCCGATGACGAAGATCGGCGGCTCTACTTTGGTCCGGCGGACAGCGCGACCGTAGATGGCAGACTCGACTAGCCGCAGCAGCGTGTTGGCGAAGCTCATGAGAGTGATCGCGACCGCGATATACCAAAAGCGCGGCGCCACCGCCCAGCGATTGCGGACCAGAAGACTGAGCCACACCGGGAAATCACATCCAGACCAAAGGCGCGGCGCCCACTCCGGCTGCTTGGCGAGCGCGCTCGGCGCGGTCTCCCTGGCCGCCAATCCCGCGCTCACGAAAGGAGCAACAGAATGGCCGCGCAGTGCCGCAGCGTCTGATGCCGTCGCGTATGAGTCTGACATTTCAGCCCCCCGTCCTGGCCAGGCCGAGACGGCCGAGAATGCAAGGGCGGCGCTGCGGTCCGTCGCTTAGGCCGGCGGTGCCGAACTTGAAACCGATGCGCGTGAGGTGCCGAAGCAGCGGATCGATTGACCGCATATCGTCGCGGCGCCGTGGATCGAGCTCGGCGACGTCTTGCTGCGGTTGCCAATCGTGTTGGCGCGTCGCGCCGATCAGCGCCTGCCGAGCGCCTGCGCGCTGCAACAACGCATCGCCGAAAGTCTTTTGCAGGCGCGCAAACTGCAGCCCGGCGAGTACGGCCTGTGTTTCCTGCGGCCTGATGACCGCGACAATGTCGGTCGCGCTTCCAGCAAGACCGCCGGCTTGGTGCAATGCTGCCGCCAAGTGCCGCATCGGCGCACAAGGGAGGCCGGTGGCGCTGACGCCAAAGCTTACGATCTCCAGCCAATTCCTGGTCGTGCGTGCGATGTCGGCGGGGAGCCGGTAGGATTTCCGCAACGGCGAGAATTGATTGAGCTCACTATCGGTAAATTGGCTCCAGTCGAGGACTTGCCAATGAACGATCGGCGCGAGAATACCCCGCGGTGTTAACAGGACATGATAAGTCGCCTCGCCGATGTCCATTGCGGCGGTGGCAGCGATCGAGCCGATGCGCATGGCGCTGGCGTGTTCGAGGGCGCGTACTTCAAGGTCTTTGCCGATGGGCATGGCGCACATGGAAGGCAATACGGCGTGCCGCCATCCGCCGGCCGCCTCGCGCTGCTGACGTCCCATCTCGTAAACGGCCGCGCGCAAGAAGTGCGTCTGGGCGCGCCGGCTCGGGATCGCGCGCAGCATGTCGGGCGAGATCGGTTTGCCGACGGTGACGGTGATGGTTTTGCCGCGGAGCTGAAGGAATTCCTTGGGCAATGCGACGAAGCCGAGTTCGCGGCAGATTCGAGCGGCGACGTAATAGCGAAGGCGATTCCTGCCGGAAAACCAGACCGGAACCAGCAGGGCGTCGTGATGGCGTGCAATCCGGACGAAGGCGTCCTGCCAGGTGCGATCCGAAATCGTGCCGCAAAGCTTCATTTGCGACGAGATGCCGGCCGGAAAAACACTCAGGGCCTGGTATTGCCTGCCAAACTCCTCTCTGATTTTCACGAGCGACTGGAGATTGACCGCGGCTGTGCGGGAGAACGGGTCGACCGGGATGAGTTTTTCGGCAAGCGACTGCGCGAAGGTAAAATGCCGGTTTCCGAGCATCCGATAGTCCCGAAATTGGCTTTCAAGTAGCACGGCCATCCCGAGGACGTTGCCGCCGCCCATCGGGTGATTGGCGTAAAGGACAAGTGGCCGCGTCCCGGCCGCTTTGAGGTTGTCGAGGCCACGAAATCTGAAGGTCACGCCAAGCGCCTCGCCAAGCGCAGTCATCTGGTCGGCGCGTCCGCTTGCCTCGACCTTTCGCAGCAGCTCGTTGATCTCGGCAACGCCGCAAAGCCGCTGCAGAAGACTAATCGCTGGGGATGACCGGCTGTCGCGGCTCGTCAGCTTGCTGACAAGGCTGTCCCGCATTTGTCCGAGCAACGCGCCCGCGCCTGGGCGCTCGACGCGCGCGAGCGCTTCGTTGCGGACGGCTGCGGTGAGAGGTCCGGACATCGCATCAGTCCAGAGTTCGGCGGAAGCGGGTGACCGCGATCGTCATTGCGACCAGCGTCAGACCCGTCAGCCAGACGGCTTCGACCTGGAGGTCGGCCAGCGTCGATCCTTTGAGCATGATCGCGCGAACGATGCGCAGATAATGCGTGAGCGGCAGGGCCTCGCTAATCCATTGCGCCCAGCTCGGCATGCCGGCAAACGGGAACGCGAATCCGGACAACAGGATGTTCGGGAGAAAGAACATCATCACCATCTGCACGGATTGCAGCTGGCTGCGGGCAAAAGTCGAGAACGTGTAGCCGATCGACAGGTTGGTGGTGATGAACAGGATCGACAGCACCGCGAGCACGGCGAGGCTGCCGGCGATCGGCACGCCGAACAGCACGACAGCGGCGCCGAGGACCAGCGTGCCCTGGACGAAGCCGACAAGCACATAGGGTAAAATCTTGCCGAGCATAATCTCGACGGGCGCGATCGGCATCGCCAGAAGGCTCTCCATCGTGCCGTGTTCCGCCTCGCGCGTGACCGACAGGGCGGTGAATATCAGCATCGACATGGTGAGGATGGTGCCCAGCAGCCCCGGCACGATATTGAGCTGGGTCGTGCCGGCGGGGTTGTAGCGACGGTGTTCGCGGATCTCGAACGCGGCCTGCGCGCCTTCGGGAACCGCGTGATCGTTTTGCAACGCGGCCGCTACCACATCGTGCAGCGTGCTCAAGGCGGACGCGACAGCGACCGGGTCCGTGGCGTCGGCGGCCACCAGCAGCGCCGGCTGCTCGCCGCGTCGCAGCGCGCGCTCGAAGCCGACGGGCACCTCGATCGCGAACATCACCTCGCCGGACGCCAGCAACCGATCTATGGATTCGACGTCGGCGACTTGGTGGGTGACCTTGAAGTATTGCGTGTTCTGCAGCGCGGCGATAATCGAGCGGCCAACGTCGCTGGATTCCTGCACCAGTACGGCAGTCGGCAGATGCTTGGGGTTGGTGTTGATCGCGTAGCCGTAGAGCGCGAGCTGCATCAACGGGACGACGATCAGGGTCGCGAACGTGATCCGGTCGCGCCGCAGCTGCAGGAACTCCTTGAGTACCATCGCCCCAATACGGCGGCAGCACATCCAACTCGTTCCGGCGACGGTCATTGGAGTGCCCCCCGCGCGGCGGCCATCTGGTCGATCAGCACGTCTTCGAGCGAAGTAGCGACCTTCTTCCACACAAGCTGCCGGCCCGCGCGGCGCGCGACGAGCGCTTCCTCGAGCATCTTGGCGTTGTGACCACAAACATGGAGGTCGGGGCCGAAAGCCGCGACGGTGGTGACGCCGGCAACACCGGCGAGTTCAGCCGCAAGGGCTGCTAGCCTGTCGCCACTGACGGCGAGGGTTGTGAGGGCGCTGCTGCTGACAACGGCGTCGACGGTGCCCTGCACCACCAACGCGCCATTGGCCATATAGGAGATCTCGTGGCAGCGCTCGGCCTCGTCCATGTAGTGGGTCGAGACGAGGACCGTGAGACCTCCCGCGGCAAATGCGTGGATCTCGCTCCAGAACTCGCGACGTGCAGTCGGATCGACGCCTGCCGTCGGTTCGTCCAGAAGCAGAAGCTGCGGTTCCGGCAGCATGCAGGCGGCGAGCGCAAGACGCTGTTTCCAGCCACCCGAAAGCGAACGCGCGAGCTGGTCGCGATGCTGGTCAAGCCCGAGCCGCGCGATCATGGTTCTGGTAGCGCCTCGGGGATCGGCAAGGCCATGGATGCGCGCGACGAACTCAAGGTTCTCGCGAACCGAAAGATCCTGGTAAAGGCTGAATCGCTGGGTCATGTATCCGACCCGGCGCTTGATCGCTTCGGTGGCGGTACGGATGTCAAAGCCGAGGCAGGTGCCGCGCCCTGCATCCGGAGTAAGCAGCCCGCACAACAGGCGGATGGTCGTGGTCTTGCCGGCGCCGTTCGGCCCAATGAAACCGTGGATCGCCCCGCGCTTGACCTGCATGGTGAGTTCGCGCACGACTTGCCGTCCACCGAACGACTTTGAAAGGCCGTCGACTTCGATGGCGACATCCGCCGCGGCGATGGTTGGCGGCGCAGTCACGGCGCCGACTGCCGGTTTGCGAGCACGACCCGAACAGGTTGGCCGACGCGCACGAGTTCGGGATGGTCAGGCCACGCCTCGATCAGAAAAACCAGCTTTGAGCGCTCCTCAAGACTGTAGATGACCGGCGGAGTGTATTCGGCCTCGCGCGAAACAAAGCTGACGCGAGCCATCAGGTTTGGCGCGCAGCCATCGCATGCGATCTTGATCTCATCGCCGTTCTTGATCTCAGGCAGCCGCCCTTCGGGCACGAAGAAGCGCACCTTGATATTGCCCGGCGGCAACAGCGAAACCACGGGCCGTCCGGCAGGGACTACTTCGCCGGGCCGGTAATAGACTTCGTGGATGGTACCGTCCGCCGGTGCGTAAACCTTGCGGCGGTTGAGGCGCGTGCGCGCCGAGTCCAGCCTGGCCTCGGTTTCAGACAGCGCTGACTGCGCAGCATCATATTCCTTCCTGGTGCCAGAGCCGGTCTTGACCAGCTCCTGCGCGCGATGAAAAGTCTGCTGGGCGTTAGCGAGCGCCGCCTCTTCCTGCGCGACCGCCGCCCTCTCAAGATCGTCATTGACCGTGAACAGCGGCGCTTTGGCCGTGACCGTGTCGCCTTCGCGGACGAACAGCGTTCCGACACGTCCGACCTCATCGGCCCCGATGAAAACGAAGTTGGCTTCGACCCAGCCCTGATAGATCGGCTGGCTTGGCTCCCCGTGCCACACGGAGGCGACAAGCGCCCCGGCAGCGACAAGAGTTCCCACTATGGACACGCCGATATTCATGGCCGCCGTGACCGGTTGAAGTCCCAGATGGTTATTGGTCGCGGCGGCGCGGCCTTAGGTTCATCGCAAAATCAAGGCCAGCGCCCGATTGAGCACTTTTGGGGCGAAAGCCTGGAAGGAAACGACCGTCAGCTATCGAAACGCGATGCGGCGCCAAGGACTAAAGACGGCCATTTGGCATGGCGACCGCGCTACTTACCCGATGCGCTAAAGCGGCGGCGCTTGTGCCGTCGGAGGCCGTACGGCCCCATACTTTCAAATACTTTGATGAACTTTGACACTTTTGAGTGAGGTCCAGCCACTTCCGCGGTTTCCTTGAAAGCTGACCTTTGCTTCCGCTGCAATGTCCAACGCAGCCGGACCAGGAAACGCGATCATGGTGTTGTCAAATGGCGCGCGTGCGATGAAAATCCGATTACAGAGCTGCCAGCGGACGTGCCGACATTCCGCGAAATCAAAGGCAGCGACTGTGCCCGCGGCGGGCCAACAATCTGAAAATCAAACCAGGGAGAAGTCACAATGTTGTTTTGTCTCACCGCGAATTACACGCCAAAGGCGTTGGACGCCATGGCCAAAAATCCAAACACCAACCGCCGCGAGGCGGTCGAAAAGCTGTTAACCGCCGCCGGCGGCAAGTTGGTCGCCATGTACGGCACCATTGCCGAGGGTCCCGGTGCGATGGCGATCTTTGATATAGACCCCGCTGCAGCACCCGCAGTGGTCGGCGTTGCGGCAGCATCCGATGGCCTTCACAACGTCAAGATGCAGCGCCTATTCTCTGGAGAGGAAGTGATGGCCATCCGGCAAAAGCGGGCGCAGCTTCAAGCGTCGTATAAGGCGCCCGGTCAATAGAGCACTATCGGGGCGGCTTGTTGCCGCCCCGCCTCACGCGATCAGTGGCCCGCAAAATTCAACATTGCCTCCCGTGCTGCGATGCAAGCCCTCTGTTCGAGATGGGGTCATCAACGTCGTTTGAAGCATCCAGCGGCGACTTCCGCTATTACCCTGAACGCTCACATTCGCTTGCGCTGCAATTTCTGTCGGAGCCAGGAGACATTCCGTCATTCTTCCCCGCGCAGCGCGAAGTACGTCACGGACCTGGTCTTCAGGCGCGATATTGTTCTGCGCACGCCGGTCCGCGTAATCCCGTCGGGGAGCGGTCAAATGACAATCGCGATACTCGAAGGCGAAAATTTATTTCCGTGTTCGGCGGCGCTGCTGCAACTTGGCCGCTCGCCGCTCGCCGCTCAGCAGGCGCCTTCGCCTGTAGTCGGCGTCGTCAGCGGCGGATCGTGCTGCAGTCGACAAAAATTCAGGCTCGTCATCAGCCTTCGTGAAAACAGACATTCCCTGCGCGTTTTCCAGTTTGCGGCTTAATATGGCCGTATGAGCGAGCCGAAGATCCTGTTTATCGGCCCCGGCGCCATTGGTGCGTCGGTGGCAGCCTGGGTGGCGGAGAAATATCCAGCGACCTTCATCATGGGCCATGGCGAGAGCCAGGCGGCGCTGCGCAAAGACGGCGTCACGACATATGAATTTGCCGCGCCAGAGCGGACCCGCCGGACCGTCCGCGTCGCCACCGTCGACCGGCCCGGCGAATTAGGCGATGCCGACATCGTGGTGTTGGCGGTGAAGAACTACAACCTGGAAGCGGTCGCGCGGCAGGTGAAAGAGGAACTGGGCGATCGGCCCATCGTCGTGTCGATGGCCAACGGCATCGATAATCAGCGCATTCTGCCGAAGTATTTCAGCAAGCTGATCTATTGCGTGGTCGCCTACAACGGCCGCCGCGACGGGCCGGCGCTGATCGGTTATCAGCGCAAAGGGCCATTGCTGATCGGCACGCCCGACAACACATTGGGCGGGGAACTGCGCCTGGTGCAGTCGATCCTCGCGCGCGGCTGTCCGACGCAGATCGTCGACCGGCTGCAGGACGCCGTGCACACCAAGATCGTGATCAATCTCACCAATGCGCTCGATGCGCTGGTGGGGCGCGGCTGGCGGCCGCTGTCGAACCTCGCGGTCTATCAGCAGCTGCTATCGCAGACTTTGTGGGAGGGGGTGCGCATCATTCGCGCCGCCGGCTATCGCGAGTACCGCATCGCCAGTATACCGTCTTTTGCATTCCTGCGCATGGCTGCTGTGCTGCCGGGGTGGCTGCTCCGCCCGGTCTTCAAAAGCAAGATCCGCGGCTATGCGATGTCGAGCATGACCCAGGACGTAGCGCTGCGCGGTGCCCACGACACCGAGCTTGAATCGATCACCGGCTATATCGTGCACCTCGCAGCCGAGCATAGCGTGCCGGCGCCGTACAACCGCGCGATCTATCGTCTGGGCCAGGAGAAATTCCACCCTGGCTTCGAGCCGATGCGTTGCGAGGAAATTCTCGCCGCGGTGAAGCGCGAGCTCGCCTAACGCTCAGCGTTCGTTTGATCGGGCGCCGGCCGCGATCAGTCGCGGCCGGCGTCCATGATCGCTTGCGCCAGCCGCTTCGGATTGGAGAAGCACAGCTCGTGGCTGCCGGGAACCTGGACCAGCCGGAACAGCCCCAATTTCTGCGACAGGCGCGGATGCCAGGGATAGTGATGCGGCAGCGAAGTGTCCTCGGTGCAGTTGATGTAGGACTTGCCGATCTGCATGTCCGCCGGATTGGTCTTGAGCGAGATTTTGTCGCTGAACGTCTTCACCGGGTGCGGATTGAGAATGTCGTAGGCTTTCTGCGCCGTCTCGGCGTCGACGTCGTTGATGAACGCTTCGCGCCAGATCGGGAACGGCAGCACAACCGTACTGTCGCCACGTTGGGCGGCAACCGCATCAAACAGCGCGACGTAGGGCGGCGGCACCATGTCGTTGAGGCTTTCGCCGTTATTGGGAACGAACGCGTTCCAGTAGACCAGGCGGCGGATGCGCTCGGGGACGGCGTCAGCCACTCCGGTGATGACCATGCCGCCGTAGCTGTGGCCGACCAGAATCACGTCTTTCAGATTATTCTCGACCAGATAATCGACAATCGATTTGATGGCGTCGGCCAGGCCGACGGTTTTCTTGTCGCCCGGTTTGTTGCCCGCGATGGTCGGGGTGTGAACCTGATGGCCGGCCGCGCGGATCGGGGCCGCGGTCGGTTCGAGTTCTTTGCCGGTGTGCCAGGCTCCGTGAACGAGCACGTAGGTCGCCATGTCGATCTCCTCCCTGATGTGTTTCGTTTCTGAATTGCGGTGTTGGTCGCCGGCTAGCTAGTGGTCTGGTTCATTCGGGCGATTCGCAAATCGCCCGAAGCAGGTCAAGCTCTGGTTATGAGAGCAGGAACTGTGGTGAACGTCAGTCCGCGGCTGACCCTCATTCAGAGTGTCTTTTGTTTCTCGCCACATTCTTTGCACGTATACGGCACCCGTACCTGCCCGGGAGCCGCCGAGACGCGATTTGGGGCGCCACACTTTCCACATTTGCTGTCTATGCGGGTCAGGCCCTGTTTAACGGTGAGCGCCTTTCGCTCCAATGCCTCTTTCACCAGCCGTTCGGTCTCGTCGCGCATCGCTTGTTTCGACATTTCATGCTTTCTCGTGTTGTGCACGATAGTGCATACAGGTGGTTGTGAATGTCAGCAACGAACTTCTTGATCCCCATCATATGTGATTGCGCCCGACCGGCGCCGATCTGCTTCTCAACCGAGATCGCCCTGCCAAACCCCCTAGAATTTGTGCGTCCAGCAAAATCGGTTTAAACGTGTGCTCGACGCGAAGCCGGGTAGGGTGACCGCCGGCGTCGTTATCTCCTTAGCTCGAGCAATACCGAGTGCTGGCGTCAGCGCCCGAGAATTGCTTTGCGCTTGCGACGGATGCGCTCCTCGATGGCGCGAATGGCCTCCCCTTGTCCACCCAGATAGGCGTCTTGCACGGCGGGGTTGGTGAGTAGACTCGACGCTTTGCCCGCCACCGTAATACTGCCGTTCTCCAGAACATAACCGCGGTCGGCGATATCGAGCGCGGCGCGCGCATTCTGCTCGACGATCAAGACGGTGCCACCGGCCCCGCGAAGTGAGACGATCTGATCCATAATGCGCGCGACCATCAGCGGCGCAAGTCCGAGCGAGGGCTCGTCGAGCAACAACAACTTCGGCTGCGACATCATGGCGCGCGCGATGGCAAGCATCTGCTGTTCACCGCCCGACAGAGTTTGCGACGACTGGTGCCGGCGCTCGCGCAGGATCGGGAATTGCCTGAACTGCTCTCCCAATGTCGTAGCAATGCCGACGCGATCCGAACGCGTATAGGCGCCAAGCTTGAGATTCTCCTCAACCGTCATCGGACCGAATAACTGCCGCCGCTCGGGAACTTGTGCCAAACCGCCGCGCACGATGGCCGGCGTCGCAGCGTGTGCGATCGAGCGGCCGTCGAACTGGATGTCGCCGGCGCTCAGCCTCACCAAGCCCATGATCGTCTTGAGAAGCGTCGATTTGCCCGCGCCGTTGGCGCCAATCAGCGCAACGGCTTCGCCACGAGCGACCTCCAGCGTCACGCCGCGGAGCACCGGCGTGCCGCCGTAGCCGCTCGATACATTCTCGAGTTCAAGAAGCCCGCTCACGATACGGGTTCCTGCCCGAGATAGGCCGCGATGACTGCGGGGTGCGCGCGCACCGCATCGGCGGAATCGTCGGCGATCTTCTCGCCGTTTTGCATCACGACGATCTGGTCGGCGAGTCCCATGACCAGTCGCATGTCGTGCTCGACCAGCAGTACCGTTACGCCGAGCGCGGCGATGCGCAGGATCAATTCGGCCAGTTGCTCAGTCTCGGTATCGTTGAGTCCGGAGGCCGGCTCGTCCATCAGCAAAAGCTTCGGCGACGATGCCATGGCGCGCGCAAGCTCGACGAGCCGCTGATGGCCAAACGGCAGCGCGGTCGGGGGGATATCCTCCGCGTCACGCAAGCCGACGAAGGCCAGCGCTGCGCGTGCAGCACGCTGGTTTTCCTTTTCTTCCGCCGCGACGCGCGGCAGTCGCGCCGCAATAGCGAAAATGCCCGACGTATTGAGCCGGTGCCGGCCGCACATGACGTTCTCGAGGACCGTCATATTGGGAAACAGCTGTAGATTCTGGAACGTTCTACCGACGCCGCGGTCCGCGATTTCATTCGGCAGCAGCCGCTCGATCGGCTCACGGAGAAAGCGCACTGCACCGCCATTGAGCGGTTGATAACCGCCGATCAGATTGAACAACGTGGTTTTGCCCGCCCCGTTTGGGCCGATAAGTGCGGTGATTGCGCCTGTCGCCACCGCAAAGCTGACCTTGTTGACCGCGCGAAGATTTCCGAAAGCACGTTCTACATCCACAACCTCCAGCATTGTCTCGCCATTCGGCGGCGCGTCAGAAATCCGCGGCAGCGCCGAGGGATCGGGCAACGAGGCCACGCTCCGTCCACGCTCGCGGCCGACCAGGCGGTCGAACAGGGTCCCGACGGCGCCGGCAAGACCGCCGGGAAACACCAGCAACACGACTACCGTTAGCGTTCCCATGATGACCGCTTCCCACGTTGGGAGCGACAGGCTACGCAACAGTTCGCGAATGCCGGTGATCGCTGTGGCGCCGAGCGCGCCGCCCCATACCGACGTCAGGCCGCCAATGATGACCGCCGTGAGGAGGTTAAGGCTATAGGCGAAACCATAGACGTTCGGATCCATCGCCCGCAGGTAATGCACGCCGAGGCTGCCACCGACAGACGCCATCGCAGCGCTGATCACAAATATCTGGACCTTGTGTTTGACAACATCGATGCCGACGGAACCAGCGGCTGCTTCGCTCGCCGCAATCGCCTTCAGCGCGCGGCCGATGCGCGAGCGGTCAATGTTGAGACCGATGGCAATGCAGGTAAGGGCGATAAACCAGACGAAATAGTAAAATGTCAGGTTATTGCCCAGGGACAGGCCCAGGATAGAGAACTTCGGCACGCCCTGCGTACCGATCGCCCCTCCGGTGAGGGGCACTGCCTCCAGCGCCAGCGTGATCAGCGCCAGTTGCAAGGCGAGGGATACCATCGCCAGTACGAAGCCCCGCAGCTTCAGGACCGGACGGGCAATGACATAGGCGAGCGCCATTGAGAGCAGCACACCGACGATCATGGCGACGAACGGATCCCATTGATAATTGGCGCACAGAATTGCACTGGCGTAGCCCCCGATCATCAGGAACCCCGCTTGCCCGAAAGCGAGTTGGTGCGCGTAGCCGAGCAGAAGTACGAAGCCGACGGTCGCGGCCGCCATTGCTCCCGCCACCGTGCCGACGCCGACCGGATAGCTGCCCGAATAGATCGCCGGATAGAACACGATTGCGGCCAGCGCGAGTACGAATGCCGCTGTTCTTTTGTAGAGCGCGAGCGATCTCATTGCTCACGCGATGCGTCGATCAAGGCGGCGCGACCGAAAGCGAACACCCCGCCGCGCGCCAGCAAATAAGCAATGAGTAAGCCATAAACGACTGCGTCCTTGAGGCCGGAGGAAATGTAGCCCGCCGACAGCGACTCGATAACGCCAATACCGAGGCCGCCGGCGACCGCAATGATCGGCGAGCGCAAGCCGCCGAGTATTGCGCCGATAAAGCCCTTGAGCCCATAAGAGATGCCCGCATCCCAAGTCGCCAGCACAACCGGCGTCACCACGATGCCGGCGAGTCCACCGGTGCCACCCGCGACGGCGAACACCAGGAGGGTCAACCGTTCGGTGTTAATGCCCATCAGGCGAGCTGCTTCCAGATTGATCGAACAGGCGCGTACCGCTCGGCCGATGTCGGTAAACTTGAGGAACCAGAACGTCGCGGCGAGCAGCACCACCGTCGCGCCCCAAACCCACAGCGTCTGCATTGGCATGATCGCCCCGCCGATCTGGAACGCGCCGTCGCCGGAAAACCCCGGCAGACTCAACGGGTCTTTGCCGAAAGCAATGAGCGCGATGCCGCGCAGCACAACGGCAACTCCGAGCGTGATCGTGACACGTATGAATTGCGGCGTGTGGCGCACGGGCGCCAGGGTCAATCGCTCCTGGGCGATTCCGATCGCAGCGCAGACCAGCGTGGCGAGGGGAATGGCGACCCACAGCGGTATCCCTTCGCCATACATCCAAGCGGTGAACATGCCCCCGATCATGACGTACTCGCCTTGGGCGAAATTGACGACGCCCGCGACGTTTGCGGTCAGCACGAAGCCGAGAGCGACCAGCGCGTAGACGCAGCCGGTCGTCAAGCCGGGAAGCAGCAATTCGAGGAACAGTGACTGCGCCATGCCCCGTTTCAACGCCGACTACGCCGCCGGAGGTTTCGCCCGCCGCGGAACTACTCCGTCATTGCAGGCTGCCCCGGCCACCCAGTCGCTTGCTTTTGTGGGACGATACACGTGAATGCGGGACATGAGCCGCGACAAAACGCACGTTGGAAATGAGCAAGCCAAGCTCACTTCACCAGCACAGCTTTACCGCCTTCAAGGCGGCCAATGCCGATCGACTTGTAATTCTGCCCGGTGTGGTCCTGCGCGGTGTAACTGATCGGGCCGTTGACGCCGGGCAGATCGTGCAGTTGCTCCAGCGCGTTGCGGATGCCTTGTCGGCTGCCGTCGGAGTTCTTTACTGCCGCCTCCGTCATCAATCCGACGTCGAAGCCGAAGGTGGCGAAGTATGGCGGCACGTGGCCCATCGCGCTTTCGAGTTCAGCATAGAGCCGAGCCGTATCGCCTCCGGCAGCAGCGCCGAACGAGCCAAGCTGGATCGGCACCAGCAAGCCATCAGCTTCCTTGGCGCCGCCGATCGCATCGTAGAACGCTTTCGAGAGCGCCGCCTGCGTGACGACCAATGGCGTCTTGATCGCCATCTGCTTGATCTGCTTGTAGCTGAGGATCGCAGTACGGCTCGACGCGCCGTTGTAGATCAGGTCAGGGTTCGCGGCACGGATCTTGGCAAGCTGTGCGTTGACGTTGGTGTCCTCGATGGCCATCGTCTCGGCAGCGACGATTTCGATGCCGTATTTCGGCGCGAGTTCCTTGAAGTCCCTGGCTTCAGTCTGGCCAAAGGCGTCGGTCATCGTCAGCAGGGCAACGCGCCGGTATCCTTTGCTCTTAGCGAACTCGGCCAGTACCGTCATGAAGTCGTGAACCGCAGGCGCTACCTTAAATAGATATGGTTCGGCCGGTGAGCCGAGGGCATCGGCCGCGCCGGACGAGATGATTGGAATCTTGAACTCTGACGCCAGCGTCTTGATCGCGAGCGCCGCACTCGAGTTTACCAACGAGTAGATCAAGTTGATGTCCTTGTCGCCCGCCAGGCGGCGATAGGCGTTGACCGCGCTGACCGGGTTGGTCTCGTCGTCGAGCTTGTCGTAAACTATCTTCTTGCCCGGCAAGCCGTGGTGTGCCTTTTCCCAAGCCAAGACGCCATCCATCGAGTCCTTCGCCGCGGCAACGAAGCCGCCTGAGAGCGACATCACAACGCCGATCTTAAATTCCTTGGGCTCCTGCGCGCTGGCGGGCGCAATGCCGACAATGGCGAACGCTATTGCCCACGCCAGCAGTGTTGCTTTCGACATCATGACATTCCTCCCGAGGCAGTAATTTTTGTGTCCGCTTGGGCCACTGCCCGCACGGTCTATTTTATTGTAGTTCAGACAAAAGAACCATGGCACCTAAGGCCGGATTATTCCTAGCCAACCGCAGCCTGATGTTTTGCGGCGGCTTCCGCCCTGCGACCGTTCAATGGTGAAGGCCAGACTTCATCGCTCAGGCGACGGATCGTCCGCATCGTCTGCGCGTGGGATAGGTTGCCGAAGCGGTAGAGGATCACGCGTCGACAGATGCCGGATGGAAATTTAACGAAGTGGTCAGCTCTTTATTCCCGAACGAATTTAGCAAATATAAGCGACGGCGGCCCGATCCACTGACTCGCGCTCGGCTACGCCTCGCGCGGGTGAAAAACCGTTGCTTCAACCCGATCCGCAGCGGCGATGCTTTTAGCTGCCGTCAGCGCCGTACGCGGTTGCAATGCGCCTCGTGACCGGATTGCATAGCTAGTGGCAGTCGTCCGCCCGGCGGTTTGAGGAGATCATGGATAATCAGCTCTATGAGTATTCGCCCATTGTTTCGCGTCCCGCGCTGAAATGGCCGAACAACGCGCGCGTGGCCTTTTATGTCGGCCTGAACGTCGAGCACTACGAGGTCGACAAGCCCTCGACCAGCATTTTCGCCGGAACCAACATGCTGGCGCCTGATCCGCTCAATTACGGGTGGCGGGACTACGCGGTGCGGGTCGGCATCTGGCGGATGATGGACGTGCTGGACAAATACCGCATGCGGGCCTCGGTGTTGTTGAATGCCGATTGCTGCAAGCATTATCCGCAAATCATCGAGGCCGGAAAACAGCGCAACTGGGCCTGGCTGGCGCACGGCAAGAACAACTCGATGTTCCATACCGGCATGGATGTCGAGGCCGAGCGGAAGTATCTGAAAGAGATCGTCAGCATCGTCGCGCAATCGACCGGGCAGCAGCTCAAGGGCTGGCTTGGGCCGGCGTTGACGGAGACGTTTGAAACGCCGCGGCTCTTGAAAGAGCTTGGACTGACGTACGTGCTCGACTGGTGTTCCGACGATCAGCCGTTCCCGCTCAAGATCCCCGGCATGATGTCGGTGCCGTATTCGATCGAGATCAACGACGTCACCATGTTTGTCGGCAAGGGCATGTCGGGACAGGATTTCTACCAGACCGTGGTCGATCAGTTCGACCAGCTGTTCAGCGATGGGCGGAAATCGGGGCGCGTCATGGCTCTTTGCCTGCACCCGTTCATCATCAACCAGCCATTTCGCCAGAAGTACCTGGACAAAGCTCTGAACTACATCGCCAGGCACTCGGGGGTTTGGCTGACGACCAGCGATGAGATCGCGGCGCATTACCAGGAGCACTACATGCCCAAGCTCTACAGCGGGGCGCGTGCCTAGGCCGATTGCCGCCAACCGCCTGTCTGTATAGTGTCGCGGGCGGCATAGGCGAAAAAAGCAAGCGGTGCGCCCGACGGAAAATCTCAAAAACATCATGTCGCGGCGGGATGCGGTCATCGTGCCCGGCGCGGCGAATGCAATGTTCGCGCGCGTCATCGAGGCGAGCGGTTTCGAAGCGGTTTATGTCACCGGTGCCGGCATTGCCAACATGCTGCTGGGGGCGCCGGACATCGGCCTCACGACGATGAGCGAAGTGGCCGATACGGTCGCGCGCATAGCTGACACCGTTTCAATTCCCTTGATCGTCGATGCCGACACCGGCTTCGGCAACGCCGTCAACATGGTGCGGACCGTCCGGTCGTTTGAACGGGCTGGCGCGGCCGCGATCCAGATCGAGGACCAGGTGTTTCCGAAGAAGTGCGGTCATTTCGCCGGCAAGGACGTGATTCCATTGCGGGAAATGCTGCCGAAGATCAAGGCAGCGGTCGACGCCCGCCGCGATGGCTCGCTGCAGATTATAGCCCGCACCGACGCGCGGGCGATCGAGGGTCTTGATCGCGCGATAGAGCGGGCCGTCGCCTTTGCCGAAGCCGGCGCGGACGTCACGTTCGTTGAGGCGCCGACCGATCTGCAAGAGCTTTGCCGTATCCCTGCGGAGATCAGCGTTCCCCAGGTTGCGAATATCGTGTTCGGCGGCAAGACGCCTGATCCCGGCCGGGAAAAACTAAAGGAGTACGGCTACTCCATTGTCCTTTATGCCAACGCGGTCCTCCAGGCGGCGCTGAAAGCGAGTTACGAGGTGCTCGATGCGCTCGGCAAGGATGGGTCGCTGGCTTCGGTCGCCGAGCATCTGGCGTCGTTTGAAGAACGACAAAACGCGGTGGCGAAGGATACCTGGGACGGGCTGGAACGCCGTTATCGAGTGGATAGTTGAAACAAGGCCATGAGCAAACCGTGGGACGGAATCATCTCCGAAAACGAACAGAAGGCCTACAACGCCGCCGGCTTTGGCCGCCCAACCGGATTAGGCAAGCGGCCGGCCCTCCTGATCATCGACGTGCAATATCGTACCGTCGGAACAGTGCCGCGGCCGTTTTGGGAAGCGATCAAGGAATTTCCGACCGCGTGTGGTGACGTGGGCTGGGCCGCGGTGCGGCAGATCGAGCGGTTGCTGGCGCTGTTCCGCAGCAACGACTGGCCGGTGATGTACCCTTACGTCTCGCCGAAGCAAAGTTTCGATCAAGGCAGATTGTCTGACAAGATCCCCGCGATCATGAACATTGGGCAAAAGGGCTACGAGTTTGACGCCGAAGTTGCCCCGCGCGACGGAGATATACTGCTGCCGAAGAAGCATCCCAGTGCGTTTTTCGGCACGCCGCTGGTGAGTTATCTGATCAACGCGGGCGCCGACAGCATCGTGGTCACCGGATGCACGACGAGCGGGTGCGTCCGCGGCAGCGTCGTCGACGGCTTTGCCTATAATTTTTGCGTCCTGGTGCCTCATGATGCGGTCTACGATCGCAGCGCTACATCACACGCCGTCAACC
>JBAUGC010000103.1:0-2178 GCA_049679485.1 Xanthobacteraceae bacterium | reverse complement strand
ATCGGGGCGACATTCGATGGGGTGTTGCCGGTCCACGATACGACGGCCCCGGTGAGCGGATCGACGACGTTTTCGAAATCTTCGTACCGGGCTTGCGTCAAAGCCAGGTTAGCCCAGAGCTTGATGTTTTCGACGGGACGCACCGCACCGGCCAATTCAATGCCCTTGGTGGCGATTTCGCCGGCGAGAGAGTACGTCGTGTCACTGGTCTGCACATAGACGTTGCGCCGGGTGATGTCGTAGGCGGCGAAAGTCCATTCGGCCCTGTTGTCCCAAAACAATTGCTTGACGCCGGTCTCGTAGATTTGCGCGCTCGTCAAGGCCAGCGGTACCGTGGTGTTAACGGAAAAGACGTCGGCGGCCGCCGGATCGTACGAGGTGGCGTACATGCCGTAGAACACCAAGTTGCGGATCGGTTCGTAGGTGAAGGCGGCGCGATAGGAGACCGGCTTCCACACTTGGGTGAACGGCTCGCCGCCGGGTAGCGAGCCATCGAAGTTGGAGCCGTTGCTTGACAACGTCCAATCGTCCACGCGAACGCCGCCGATCAGCGCGAACTCGGGCGTGATCTTCAGACGGTCTTCGAACGCCAGTGCGACATCATCGAGCTGCTTATTCCGGATATCCGGGAACTCCTGCCCGTAAACCCCCTGGACCGGATCGACGACGGCGACGTAGTCGTACGGGTAGTCGTTCGGATCGCCCTCCTCCACGAACGTGATCCAGTCCGCGCTCACCTGGAGTTGGGCCGCGAGCCGGTTGTCCATGCCGAACAGCCGAGTGTCCCACAAGAAATCGAGATTATTGCCGACCACGTGCTGGTTGTGCGTCACAAAGAAGCGATCCCGGTCGATCACGTTGGGCGCAAAGACCGCTCCGTCGTCGAAAGCATAGGTTTCGCTGTCGAGCCAGTTGCGCTGAGCCTGATAGTAGTAAAGCTGGTCCTTGACCGTGACGTTGTTGAGCGGCGTCCATTCGAATCCGCTGCGCAGCCAAAGTTCCTGGGCGCTGGTGGCGTTGTTGGCGACGTTGTAATTGGTCGTCAGCGTTTGCGAATCGATTGTCACCGGCCCGAGGTTGTTACCAGAGAAGGTGCTAAACGCGTTGCCCGAGACGACGCCGCTCACCGCGTGCGAGCCGGCAAACGAGATCGGCACCACCGGGGTGCCCCAGTACGCCTGGCCGGCATCCTGCTTATATTCGATTGCCACAAATGTCTTGAACATGTTGTTGACGCGATAATTCAGTTGCGCGGAGAGATCCCCCAGATAGCGATAGTCACCGTCGACGAAGCCGTCGATTCTCGATCCCGTTATGTCGACGCGATAGTCGAGACCTTCGACCGCCGTACTGCCGCCGGAGCCGTAATGCGAGCGGACCGAGCCGAGCGAATCCAGCGAGAAATCCGCCTCGTTCTGGATCGGACCCGTGGTCGGCTGCTTGCTGACGTAGTTGACCGAACCGCCGATCGACATGATCCCTGACATCAGCGCCGACGGCCCTTTGAGGAACTCGACTTGGGCGGAATTAGCCGTGTCCATCACGCGCGTCGTGTCGCTTGCCACACCGGTCGAAATTCCATTGTAGAGAACGTTCACTGCCCCGAAGGTGAAGCCGCGCATCGAAAAATTGGCTGGCGCCCCGGAAGAATCGAGGTCCAATACACCGACCGCGCCTTTGGCGATTTCAGTGCTGGTCCGATAGCCCTGATCCTGCATCGTCTGCTGAGTGACGATTTCAACACTTGCCGGCGTTTGGAGGACCGGGAGGCCCAGCCGGCTCGCGCTCGTCGCGACAGCGTTTAGCGGCGTCATTGGAATTCCGGCCAGGCTGCCAGGCGGCGTCGGCGCAGTGCTTGGCTTCGCGGCCGGCGACACCTGCGCGCCGGGTTTCTTGGCGTGCTTGTGCGGCTTCGGCCGTGGCGCTGCAATGCTGATCTGCGGAAGCTCCGCCGGATCTTTCGCCGCGGTTCCCTCTTGCGGTGCCGTTTTCGCGGCACTGGTGTTTGTCGCGAGGAGCACCGCCGCCACGATCGCCGATGATGAGATTACGAAAGAACGGAATGCAGGAATGCGGCCGCAATTGCAGCGGCTGACGTTGACAGGAGACACGCCACGCCCCAAACGGCGAAAACGCACCCGTCACCGCGATTTTGGCTGTTTCCGACCTGCCTTCGCC
>JBAUGC010000102.1:0-2324 GCA_049679485.1 Xanthobacteraceae bacterium | reverse complement strand
GTGGAGTTCAGACTCTAAACGCGGTCAAGCTGACTGAGCCCTCTCCACGAACGAAAGATCAAACAAACAGCCCCTTGAAATCCTCAACGAACTTTTTGATCGAGATCGGCGGGCGCTTGGCAATGTCCTCGATCGGTTTGGTGTTCTCCTCGGAAAACCCTCCAGCCGCCGTGCCTTTCGCGACCACAAGCAAGTGCGTGGTGAGCCAGTCCGGCAGGCCGCGCGAACGCACCGCGGTTTCGTTCTGCTCCAACGTCAGCGGCACGTAGGTGACCTTCTTACCGAGCGCCTGAGAGAGCGCCTCGGCGACTTGCGTGAAGGTCGTAAGCTTGCCGGTGAACTCGTAGGTCTTGCCGGCGTGCGGAGCCGGATCAAGCAGGATGCGCGCGCCGAGGGCGCCGGTGTCGCGCACGTCGACGAGAGCGAGCGGCGCGTCGGGCGCAGCCGTGCCGAAGAACTTGCCGTCGTTCTTGATGCCCGCAGCCTGGCCGAAGGTGTTTTGCATGAACAGACCCGGCTTGAGGATGACCCAGCCGATGCCGCTGTTCTTGAGCCGCTCTTCGATCGCGAGGTGACCCTGACCGACGACAGACGGCGAGTCGGGAAAGGCGACCGCCGCCCCACCGCTCACGCGTACCAGGTATTTGGCGCCGGCTTTCAGCGCCGCGTCCAGAACGTTGTTCTGCTGCTCGACCATGCCGGGATTATGCCCGGTCACCACGAACACGCTGTCGACGCCGGCAAGCGCCTTTTCCAGCGCGGGCTTGTCGGTCAGTTCGGCGACCGCGACTTTGGCGTCGGCGCCCAGGACCTCGCGCGCCTTCTCGGCATTGCGCACGACGCTGATTGGGTTCTGGCCCAAAGCTTTGAGTTCCTTGACCACCGCCCGCCCGGTGTTTCCGGTCGCCCCGACTACAGCAATCGTCATCTTCGTGTCCCGTCCCATGAATGTTGGTTGGTATCGGCGTAAGCCCTATCAGCTTTCGCGCAAGCTTGAAAATCCCCGTTTGCGCCGCCCGTGGCATACGCTAATGGTCTGCCGCATTGGCTCGCCGTCAATTTTACCGGTGCCCAATTGCCGTGAAAACAGTGAGGAAAAGAGATGAAATACAACCGCAAGCAGGCGACCGCGTCCTGGGGCACCATGGCCAAGGACTGGGAGCAGGGGATCGACTACGCCCGCCTGCACAAGGAGCGGGTCAAGCGCGCGCAGGCGGCAATCCGCCACGCCGGCCTCGGCGCCGTGCTCGCGTTCAACTTCGACAATATCCGCTACATTACCGGCACCCATATCGGCGAATGGGCGCGCGACAAGTTCATGCGTTACGCCTTATGTCCGGTGGTCGGCGAGCCGATGCTCTGGGACCCGGCGCCGCCGGCGAAGCGCATCTCCTCGCCGTGGATCGCCGACAATGTTGCGGCGCCGATCTCGACCATGCAGGGCGGGCTGCCGCTGCAGCTCAACATCCAGGGCGACTTCGCCAAGCAGATCAAGAAAGTGCTGATGAAGCTTAACATCGACAAGGAGCCGATCGGCATCGACCTGATGGAACTGCCGATGCTGCGCGCGCTGGAGAAGGAAGGCATCGAGGTGGTCGACGGCCAGCAGGCGATGCTCGATGCCCGCGAGGTCAAGACCCCCGATGAGATCGAACTTCTGAAACTGGCCTGCTCGATGGTCGACGCCACCTACGTCGACATCGCCCGCGCCATCCGTCCCGGCACCCGCGAGAACGAACTGGTCGCCATCGCCAATGACCGGCTGTTTCGCTTGGGCTCCGAGCGGGTCGAGTGCGTCAACTCGGTGTCGGGCCAGCGCGGCCGGCCGCACTCGCACACCTTCTCCGACCGCATCATCCAGCCGGGCGACATGGTGTTCCTCGACATCATGCATTCGTTCAACGGCTACCGCACCTGCTACTACCGCACCTTCATCTGCGGCGAGCCGAACAAATATCAGATCGACGCCTACGAGACCGCCTCGAAATGGATTTCCGCCTCGATCGACCTGATCCGCCCCGGCATCACACCCGATCAGGTGGCGCAGGTGTGGCCCGACGCGCAGGAATTCGGCTACCGCGACGAAGCCGAAGCGTTCCTCCTGCAATACGGCCATGGCGTCGGCCTGTCGCTGTGGGAGCGGCCGATTATCAGCAAGCGCTACACCGGCCAGAACACGCCGCTCAAGGAAGGCATGGTGTTCGCGCTGGAGACTTGGAAAGGCGCCGAAGACGGCTCCGGCGCCGCCCGCATCGAGGAAGAAGTGGTCGTCACCAAGGACGGCTGTGAGATCATCACCAACTTCCCCTCGCACAAGCTGATCT
>JBAUGC010000101.1:0-14588 GCA_049679485.1 Xanthobacteraceae bacterium | reverse complement strand
ATCGCGCGATTTCTTCTGGTTCAGCCCGGTGCTCAAGCGGCAACTGCAGGGCAAGGTGGCCGACCTCGTGGTCGTGCCGCGCGACGAGGCGGATGTGATGCGCGTTGCCGGTGCGGCGGCGCGCTATCGCGTGCCGATCACGATCCGCGGCGGCGGCACTGGCAATTACGGCCAATGCGTCCCGGTCCACGGCGGCGCCGTCCTCGATATGAGCGCTCTCAACGCCATCGAGTGGCAAAAGGGTGCTCTGGTGCGCGTCGGATCGGGCCGCAAGATGCATCTGATCGACGCCGAAACGCGCAAGCAGGGCTACGAGCTGCGCATGCATCCATCGACCAAGCGCATGGCATCGATCGGCGGCTTCGCCGCCGGCGGCTCGGGCGGTGTCGGCTCAGTGACCTATGGCGGCCTGCGCGAACTAGGCAACATCACCGGCGCGCGCGTCATCAGCCTTGAGGAAAACCCACGCGCGTTCGAGCTGAAGGGCGATGCGGCGCTCAAGATCTGTCACGGCTGGGGCACGACCGGCATCATTACCGCGCTGGAAATGCCGCTGGCGCCAGCGTTCAACTGGATCGATCTGATCGTCGCCTTTGACGACTTCATGACCGCGGTCCGCTTTGGCCACGAGCTGGCGCTTGCCGATGGCGTGGTGAAAAAGCTGGTCACACCCCTCGCGTGGCCGATCCCGACCTATTTCCAGGGCATGGAGCAATATTTCCCGAAGGGCCGCGCGACGGTCATCGCCATGGCCGCGGATCATTCGATCGAGGCGTTCCTGTCGCTGGCGGCAGCCCACAACGGCGAGATTACCTATCAGCGGCCGACCGATGAATCGATGGGTGCGCGGCCGCTCTACGAGCTCACGTGGAACCACACCACGTTGCACGCGCTCAATGTCGACCGCGACATCACCTACCTTCAGGCGCTGTACCCGGCATTTGGTTTGCTCGAGAAAGTCGCCGAAATCAACGCTCTGTTCCCGCCCGACGAATTGATCCAGCATTTCGAGTTCACCCGCTATGCCGGACTGCCGACCGCCTCGGGGCTGGCTCTGATCAAATACACCACTGACGAGCGGCTGAACGAGATCATGGAGATTCATCGGCGGCATGGAGTCTTCATCGCCGATCCGCATATCTGGATGCTGGAGGACAGTGCCGGTTATAAGAGCGCAGGCGCCGATCTGACGGGTTTCAAGCGCGAGGTCGACCCCTTGGGCATCTGCAATCCCGGCAAAATGCGAACCTACGTTCCACTACGATGACAATCTAACTCTAAGGGTATCGTGCCGTGTTGATGCATCAACTGTTGACCGATGGAGCCGCTCGCGCACCGGACAAAATTGCGTTTCGCTGGGTGGATCGCAACAAAACGCTCACTTATGCGCAAGCGGTGGAGGCTACCGAGCATTTCGCCGGCGCGTTGCATCACCTCGGAGTCCGCTACGGCGACCGCGTCACCATCTTCGCGCACAACGGCATGGACTATCTGATCGGACTGTTTGCCTGTTGGCGCATCGGGGCGATCGCCGCGCTGGTGAATGTGCGGTTTGCGGACGAACTCGAATACTATTTCAACGACCACACGCCGCGCGTCGTGATCTACACCCACGATATGGGCGACGCCGTGCGGCGCGCGGCGCGGCAATGCCAAACCGTGCAGAAGCTCGTCTGCATGGACGGTCCGCAGGAGGCGGCCGAGAGCCTTCCGGATTTGCTGGCGGCGAAGTTCGCGCCGCCGCCGGATCCGGGCGACGAGGACGCCATCGCCCACCTTTCCTACACCTCTGGAACTTCGGGACGGCCGAAGGGCGCCTGCCTTGCGCACGAGCCAACCATGCGCGCCACGCGATGCATTGCGGAACGGTTGCGGCTGTCGCCGGACGACGCCTGCTTTGGTCCCACCGCCTTGTCGAGCTCGTATCAGCTGGTGGCGAACCTGCTGCCCGGCCTGCATCGCGTTACCACGGTCTCGGTGATGGGCCGCTGGACGCAGCAAACCGGTTGGGAAGCGATGGATGCAACCGGTGCGACGGCGTTCGCGGCTAATCCGCCATTGCTGTCAGAAGTGCTGGTCGAGTCCCGGAAGCGCGGACGCACGCCCGGGCAGCTGCGTTACGGCATGTCGGGCGGCGGGCCGGTGCCGGCGGCGCTGAAGAAAGCATGGCGCGACGAGCTCAAGCTGCCTCTGGTCGAGAGCTACGGGCAGAGCGAATTGGGCGGCTTCGTCGGCCTCGGTTTTCCGGAGCTTGAACCCGATCGGCGATTGGGCGCGGTCGGACCGCCGCTGCCTGACAAGGAAGTGCGTGTCTTTGATGTTGATGGTCACGAAGTTCCGATCGGCCAGGTCGGCGAAATCTGCCTGCGCGGCGGTTTCATGAAGGGCTATTTTGGACGGCCCGAAAAAACCGCCGAGACGCTGCGTGGCGGCTGGCTGCATACCGGCGATGCCGGACTGGTGGACAACGAAGGCTACGTCACCATGCGCGGCCGTTTCTCCGAATTGATCAAAGTCGGCAACATCACGTGGTTTCCGCGCGATGTCGAAGACGCACTGTGCGAAATCTCCGGCGTATTGCAGGCCTCGGTTATCGGGCTGCCCGATGCGGCGCTCGGCACACGCCCCATCGGCTGCGTCACCGTCGCCTCCGGCACCAGGATTGACGAAGCCGCAGTGCGGGCGCCCCTTCAGGCGAAGCTTCCGCGGTACGATTTGTCACCGCTGACGATAAAAGTGGTCCCGGAGTTTCCCATGACCCCCACGGGCAAGATTTCGAAGGCCCAGCTGGCGGAGCAATTGTCCATCCGGAGCGTGTAATCTTGGTGCCGGGTGAGAGGATTGAACTCCCGACCAACGGTTTACAAAACCGCTGCTCTACCGCTGAGCTAACCCGGCTTGTGGGTTCGTATAGTACATATTCGTGCGATTGTGGAACGGAGAGTGCGAAATCCGGCCAGGGCCGCGACTGTTCGTTGATGGACCTTAACGGCTCATCCGTTCTTGAGAATTGGTGGATCAAACAACAGCGCTAGCTTTGCCCTTCCTCCAGTGGAGGATCGGTCGGTTCCGATAGCGGTGCGGATTCCTCGCGTTCGGCCTTACGCTGCGCCGCCTTCTCGTCCTTCTTGCGTTGTTTCTCTTCGCTCCTGGCGCGTGCAGACCGCGCGCGCTCGGCGCGATCTCTTCCGTAGTTCGGCTTGAATGCCATCCGATCCTCGCCGGTTGATTCCTTGTCTAGTGGTATCATATAAGCAGATCGCGCTGCTGTCGCAGCGTCGGCGGCATGCATCGAAATCGTAGTGGCGCGGATAATCGCATGGCGACACGGCAAGCGCGAATCGATGACTTCATCCACGAAGGCGTGCCGCCGACGGATCAGCCGCTTGAGCTGCTTTGTGAGGATCACATCGGCACCTATGTCATTCCGTTCCTGTGTCGATGGCGGAGCGGGGCGTGGCAAAACGTGGATACAAGCAGCCCCATCGAAGCAACAGTGGTTGGCTGGCGCGTGCGTTGATGGGGGCTTTAGTGCACGCAAACCTGCCGATCAGCGGCACTCCATGCCAAGGTCAAGATAGATGAATGGGTTTAAGCAACCGGATTTCCTCGAGCGGCAAGAAGCCGCGGTCAAGGCGAAGAAGGCGGCGCTGGAAAAGTTTCGCGCCAAGGCCGCCGATCCGGGGCTCGCCGACCGGCTGACCGCCCGAACGGCGCTTGCTGCCGACCGCGAGGCGGTCAAGAAATCGCGCGAGATCGAAAAGGCCGAGGCGAAAGCCCGAGACGCCGAACGCAAGCAGCAGGCGGAGCGTGACGCCGCGATAGCGGCCGAACGCGCCAAGGCCGACCGCGCAGAGCGCGAGCGCGCGCTGGAAGCGGAACAAAAGGCGGCGAGGGACGCCCGTTATGCCGCCCGCAAATCGCGATCGAAGCGCCGATAGCTGCGACTACGCAAAGGTGATACCGTTTGATGCTGTGCCTTTGCGGCGCATGCGGAAACAGATTTGCGGCAACGTTGCGATTGCGCGCGCAAGGCAAATCTCAGAAACTAGAACCGGGGCGCAACCGGCCCGCCCAAGCTGCCGAACCGGGAGTTCTGCCATGAAGCTTGTTCACGCTGATGAAGTGGAGTGGAAACGCGGCTTGCAACATCGCGGCGGAATGTTTCATTATCGCCGCCTGCTCGAAGGCGAGGACGGCACGCCCGGCAACTTTCATCTCGGCATCGGCCAGCAGGACGGCGATTTCGCCTCGCCGCGGCACCGGCACAATTTCGATCAGTTCCGTTTCCAGCTTGAAGGCACCAGCAATTTCGACCGCAACGGCAAGATGACAGCCGGGACGTTTGGCTACTTTCCGGAAGGCGCCGCGTATGGGCCGCAAAGCTCGGAAGGCCGTTCGGTCACAGCCGTACTGCAATTCGGCGGCGCCAGCGGCAGCGGCTATCTGTCCCCGAAAGAGGTTGCCGCCGGTACGGAGGAACTGAAAAAGTTCGGCACCTTCGACGGTGGCATCTTTCGCCGCAACGAAGACAGTGGGGGCCGCCGCAACAGCGACGCCTATCAGGCGATCTGGGAGCACGTGCACGGCAGGCGGATGGATTATCCGAAGCCGCGCTACCGTGATCCGATCATGGTTGACCCGGAAAACTACGACTGGCTGCCGCTTTCAGGCACGCCCGGCGCGGCCAAAAGAGCGCTCGGCATCTTCACCGAACGCCAATGTGCCGCCGAGCAGATCAGGCTTACTCGCGGGACCAGCTACAAAGCCGGTCCCCGCAGCGTTTACCTGGTGTTGTCAGGATCAGGGATCATTGGCGAACAGGCGTACCGGCCATTGACCGCGTTCCACCTCGGCGAAGGCGAAACCGCCGATCTGGTGGCACGCGATGAGACGCAAATTCTGCGTCTGGTGTTGCCCGATCTTGCCGGCGTCACGGCAAACCTGTCAGCGCACGTCGAGGCCGCGGAATAGGCGATGCCGATTCCGTCGCTCTATCTGTCAAGCCAAGCTCCGCGCAATTGGAACATTGCGCGCGCATCAGCTTATGGCGGCGGCGTCGGCGCGGTTGCCGCGTTATTTAAAACGATCGGACCGTTGCATGGCGGCGATCCAGTATTTGGTGCGGCTTGGCAGGTCTTGGGCGCGGCGTTGGCCTTCGCCTTGCTCTGTGCCGGCGCCGCGGCCTTGCGTAATCTCATCGCCCGCCGGCTGATTTGGCACGAGTGACAACATCGCTTATCGCTCTTCAGCCTTGAAGAAACGCGCCGTCCGGGGGAAGCGCGCATGCATGAAGCTGACGTTATTGTCGTGGGCGCTGGATCGGCGGGCGCAACGGTCGCGGCGCGGCTGTCGGAAGATCCGTCGCGGCGGGTGCTGTTGATCGAAGCCGGGCGGGACACGGCGCCCGGTGCGGTGCCGGCAGACATCCGCAGCATCTTTCCGGCGGCCTACATCAACCGCAATTATTTTTGGCCGGCCTTTACCGCGAGCTTGCGCAAGGACGAGTCGCCGGTGCCGTTCCTGCAGCCGCGGGTGATGGGCGGCGGCTCGAGCGTCATGGGCATGATCGCGCTGCGCGGTTTGCCGACCGACTACGATGGCTGGGAACGGATGGGCGCGCGCGATTGGGGCTGGCAGGATGTGCTGCCGACATTCCAGGCCATGACCAACGACCTCGACGAACCGGCGCAGCGCCGCAACGTGCGGGGGCCGAATATGGTGCGGCGATTGCCGCGCGAGCGCTGGCCGCTGTACATGAAGCATCTCGAACAGGCGGCGGTCGCGCAGGGTATCGCGTCGCACGCCAATATCTATGACACCGCCGACGACGGCTTCTTTGTCACGCCGCTCAGCCAGGATGACGAGCGGGCGACCAGTGCACGCTGTTATCTTGACGTCCAGGCGAGGGCGCGAGGCAATCTTGAAATCATGACGAGTACGCGCGTGCTGCGCATTACGTTCGCCGGCACGCGTGTAACCGGTGTCGTGGCCGAGCGCGCCGGGGAAGCGATCACGATCGCGGCGCGCGAGGTCGTGGTGTCGGCCGGCGCCGTTCACTCGCCGGCGTTGCTGTTGCGGTCAGGCGTCGGTCCGGCGGCAGAATTGCGCGAGCTTGGTATCGCGATCACCGCGGAGCGGCCGGGTGTGGGCCGGAACTACCAGAATCATCCGCAAATGCACTTCGCCATGACGCTGAAGGCGAACTCGCGGATCCGCGCCGACGCCCAGCATTACATCATGACGAGCCAGAGATTTTCGTCCGGCGTCGAAGGCTGTCCGAAAGGCGATCTGTTCCACTACTACTGCGGCCGGGTCAGTCCCAAACGGTTCGGGCTGCGCATGGCGGTGGTCGCTGCCTGCCTCTATACGCCGATCTCGCGCGGCGTCGTGGCACTGCGCTCTGCCGATCCGAATGCGCCGCCGCGGGTCGAGCAGCGGCTGCTTTCCGATCCGCTCGATGCAAAACGGATGATCATGGCGGTGCGGCATGCGGAACGATTGCTGCTCGATCCCGCGGTGCGAGATTGCTTCGAAGAGATTTATTTGATGCCGCGGCAGGCGCCGCTGCGGTTGATCAACGACGTCGGACTGTCGGGAGTAGCGAAGGCGATTGGCGCGACCGCGGTGCTGGCTGCTCCGGCGCCGCTGCGGCGCGCCATGATCGGCGTTGCGATCAAACCCGGGCGGTTGGTCGCCGACGAGGCGTCTACCTATGTCATCTCGGACGATGAAATCCTCGCGACCACCGGCTCGAGTTTTCATCCCAGTTCGACCTGTGCGATCGGCGCCGCGGATAATCCGATGGCGGTCGTGGATCCGCAATGTCGGGTCTATGGTGTGCAGGGGTTGCGTGTCGCCGATGCCTCAGTCATGCCGCAAATCGTCAGCGCCAATACCAACATGCCGAGCATCATGATCGGTGAACGCGTGGCTGAGTTCATGCGGCAAGAGACCTGAGGCGGGGGGAGGTCGGTTCGGCGGCTATGCGCAGTCGGCCAAACCACGTACACACGCAACCGTGGTGTCGGATAGGCTGATTTTTCCGACCTCAATCGCCATCTAACAGGGAACCCGCCGTCCACAAAGCGAGTAATTTCATGTCGGATTGCCTGCACTGCGATATCAATGAAATCGTGCAAAAGCACATCGAGAGAACCGAGACCCCGGATGCCGCCGATCTGGCCGCCCGGATGGCCGAGAGTCTGGCGGACATGATTCTGACCTTCGTACCGGAAGAGGATCAGGCCAACGTTCTGGCCCATACCATCGCTCATCTCGGCGAGATGTTTCTGCAAAAAGGCGGCGCAGTCGAGGGCGACACCACGCACTGAGCGGCGGCGTTTGTGGGCAAAACGAAAACGGGACGGCCCAATGAGCCGTCCCGTTATTTCGCTCGAACCTGCCTTACATGTGCGTGATATCGCGGTCCTTGGTCTCGGGCAGGAAGATAAGCCCGACGACGAAGCTCATCGCCGCTACCGCGATCGGATACCACAGACCTGAATAGATGTTGCCGGTCGCAGCGACAATCGCGAACACGGTCGCCGGCAGAAAGCCGCCGAACCAGCCGTTGCCGATATGATAGGGCAGCGACAACCCGCTGTAGCGGATGCGGGTCGGGAACAATTCAACCAGCCAGGCTGCGATCGGTCCGTACACCAAGGTGACGTAGACGACGAGGATCGCGAGCAGGATCACCGTCATCACGTAGTTGATGTCCTTCGGGTCGGCGCTTGGCGGATAGCCGTGCGCCTTGATGGCCGCTGCGATCGCGTTTTTGACATCCGGCGTGTCGGCCGCAATCGTCTGATCGCCGATCTTGACACTCGCCGTAGTTCCGGCCGGCGCTGCCACGTTTTCGTAGTTCACCGACAGGCCGACCAGCGCCTGTTTGATGATGTCGCAGCCGGTGGTGTACTTCTCCGTTCCCGTTGCCCTGAACTGGAACGAGCATTTGCTTGGATCGGCGGTCACCGTTACTGGCGCCGCCGAAAGTGCATGCTCCAGCTTCGGATTGGCGAAGTGCGTGATGCCCTGGAAGATCGGGAAGTAGGTCACGACAGCGAGCGCAAAGCCCGCAAGCATGATCGGCTTTCGCCCGATCTTGTCCGACAGCCAGCCGAACAGGATGAAGCAGGGTGTGCCGATGGCGAGTGCGATTGCGATCATGATCTGCGCGGTGACGCCCGGAACCTTGAGCGTCTGCGTCAGGAAGAACAGCGCGTAGAACTGACCGCCGTACCAGACGACGGCCTCGCCGGCGGTGGCGCCGAACAAGGCGAGAATGGCAATCTTGGCGTTGCTCCATTGCCCGAAAGCTTCTCCAAGCGGCCGCTTCGATTGCTTGCCTTCCTCGACCATGCGCTTGAACAGCGGTGATTCATTGAGCTTGAGCCGGATCCAGAGCGACACTGCGAGCAGGATCGCCGAAAGCAGGAACGGGATACGCCAGCCCCAAGCGCCGAAATCGGCCTCGCCCATAGCGGTGCGAATGCCGAGGATCAGCAGCAGCGCGAGGAATAAGCCGAGCGTTGCGGTCGTCTGGATCCACGACGTGTAATAGCCGCGCTTGTTCGGCGGCGCGTGTTCAGCGACGTAGATCGCGGCGCCACCATATTCACCGCCGAGCGCAAGGCCTTGAATGAGCCGAAGCGCGATCAACAGGACCGGTGCCATGATGCCCCAACTCGCGTAGCCAGGGATCACACCGATGAAGAATGTGCCGATACCCATTAGCGACATCGTGACAAGGAACGTGTACTTGCGGCCGATCATGTCGCCGAAGCGACCGAAGATCAGGGCGCCGAATGGGCGCACCGCGAAGCCTGCGGCGAACGCGAGCAACGCGAAGATGAAGCCGACATTCGCCGGGACGTTGGAGAAAAAGTATTTCGCCAAGAACGCGCCGAGCGTGCCGTAGATGTAAAAGTCGTACCATTCGAAGACCGTGCCCAGCGAGGATGCGAAGATCACGAGACGCTGTTCGCTCGTCATCCCTCCTGTGCGCGGTGCGTTGATAGCCATGGTAGTCATTGGCGTTCCCCCAGCTCGTTGTCGGGCGAGTGCGGCGCCTCATCTTGGCGAGCCGCCCCCCAACTGGCGTCAGGCTAGTCCCGCAGGGGGTCCCCTGTCTGTCCGCCAGAGGTCGTAAGCCGAAAGTCGTGCGTGGTGCTGGCGCCGGCTTGCGCCAGGAGCCTTGAGGATCCAATGAACTCAGGCGTTTGAACGCTGTGCGCCGCAATCGCCGGCCGACCATGCCGTAGCGGGCAATTAATGTTACCGCGCAATTCACACATCCGATCGGGCGGTTTTAAACGAATTTGACGGGCTCGCTCCTTTACCGTTGCGCGGCTCAAGGCGGGTTCTCATGCGTATTGTCCATGCGGTCTTGTTGCTTGCGTTTGGCGCCAGCCCCGCTTTTGCGCAGCGCATCCCCTCCGTCGTCATTCCGCGCCGGCCGGATGTTCCCGTGGTCATCAACGGGATTGATGCGTCCTGGTCGGTGGTCGAGGGCGATTATGGTCTCGATCGACCGATCGGCATGGTTCCGACCGTGATCTACCGGCCCTTCGCGGTTGTGGTGCCGGGCCCGCCTCCTCGGCGCCGTACCTACGGACCGGCCTACTTTCCGAGCACCGGTGAGAAACCCGGCTATGGGCGGCTTGAAGTCATACCGCCACCGGATAGGCCGCTGCCGCCACCGGCCGAAAGCTTTTTCCAGGGCTGGTCGAGCCAATCGGCGCCTGGCCCGGTCACCACTTACCCGCCGTTCGCCGCGCCGCCCGTCATCTGGAATGGCGGTGGTAGATATCGAAGACCGCCTCCACGCTAACCAGGACCCAACGCTTTCGGACGGACCGCGCAACGCCAGTCCTCATCCGCCTCTTCCACATAGCAAAGCGAGTAAGGAGTACCATGTCGTTTCATCGCGCAATTCTAGTGGCTTCGGCCACGTTGTTCGCCGTCGGTCTCAGCTCAGCCGCCTTCGCGGGCTGTGGCGGCTGCGGATTTGAAGCTCCCGCCATCTATGCGCCGCCGGTCTACGCTCAACCGGCCCCCGCCTACGCTATTCCGGCCCCGCTTCCGCCTCCCGCGGTGGTCGCGCCAGCGCCAATTGCCGTTGATCATTGGGATACTGGCGGATGCGGCACTTTGGGCGGATGCGGCGGCGGCTGCGGCTTTGGCGGCTGCGGTGGCTTCAGCAGCTTCTTGGGCTTCAACAGCTGCAATTGCGCCCGTGCCTTCGGCTATGCCCCATCACCGCTCTACGTCGTCAACCAGGGACCGGAATACAGTGGTCCGGGCCTGATGGTGCCGTACCAATCGTACTCGCCCGGTGCAGCGTTCGCTCCGGCCATCAACTATCCCTACATCGGCTCCCGCCACGGCTATCGCGGGCCCGGCTATTTTCCCGGTCGCGTCTATCTCGGTCCGCGCTATGCCTATCGCGCGCACGTTTACGTCCACCCGCGCTATTACCGCGCGCGGCCATATTTGTACCGCTGACGCTCTCGCTGTTCCGGCAAGATCGACGAAGGCCCGCTCCGCGCGGGCCTTTTTTTGATTCGGTCCCAAGCCCTTTCCGTTGACTTGGGCGTGAGCCGAGCCGGCAAACGCACACGGCAGCAACACATCGCGCAAGCACCAATGTGCCTCAAGCCTGCGCGCGGGTGGCAACGTAAAGCGACAGCGCCGCCGCGTTGGAGACATTCAGGCTTTTGATCGCGCCGGGAAGATCAAGCCGCGCGAGCTGGTCGCAAACGGCTTTCGTTCCTTGCCGCAAACCTTTGCCTTCGGCGCCGAGCACCAGCGCGAGCGGCGCGGAAAGCGTGACCGCCGCGAGATCGTCGGGTGCTTCACTGTCCAGTCCGATGACGCGAAATCCGTGCTCCTTGAGTGACCCGAGCCCGCGCGCGAGATTTTGCACGATCACGATCGGCACCAGTTCAAGCGCGCCCGATGCGGATTTGGCGAGCACACCGGTCGCCTCCGGGCTGTGGCGCGCGGTCGTGACGATCGCTCCGACCGCGAACGCGGCCGCGGTGCGCAAGATCGCTCCAAAGTTATGAGGATCGGTGATCTGGTCGAGCACGAGAACAATGCCGGCGGCGGCCAATTCATCCAATTCGGGCGCGGCGAGGGGATCTGCTTCGGCGAGCAGGCCTTGATGCACCGCATCCGGCGAAAGCCGCGCGGCGATGGCGTCGGGCCGCACCAGTTCCGGCTCGATCGGTGGCGCGATTCCTTCATCGGCCAGGCGCCGCACGGCGTTTTCAGTTGCCCAGAGCTTGCGGATGCGGCGTGCTGGATTGGCGAGCGCAGCCGTGACGGTATGCCAGCCGTACAAAATGCTCGGGGCGTCGCGTTCGCGCCGCGCGCCAGGTCTATTCCAATGGGGGCGATTGTGGTCGCGCCGCGCGCCATCCCGGCGCTCCGCGCGCGGCTTGGTTTGCCATGGGCGTTCGCGCATGAGGCGGTTCTGTCACGCGTAGTGGGGGTTGGCAAATATGCCCGGCGTGACCGGTCCGCGCGAAGCGGGATGGTGGGGGAGGTAGGACTCGAACCTACGAAGGCGTAAGCCAGCGGATTTACAGTCCGCCCCCTTTGCCACTCGGGACACTCCCCCGCACGTCTCACGCAATTGGGGCGACGTGGGAAACGGAACATTGCCGGCCAAAGGGCGAGATTCCGCGGCCGTGTTTAGCATGTCGGGCTGACGCGGTGTCAACCGCGGCGAAATTGGCGTTTTCGGGCGCGATCGCCAGCGAAAACCGGAGCTTGTGAAGGTGAACAAAACGTCGCGAAAGGTGTTGCAATTCAAGGCTTAATCATAGCTCGACCGCGGCAAATAAACCCTATTTTTAGTGTGTCTTTTAAACTGATCTTAGACCCTGGCGGGTACGGTTGCGCCTTACGACGGGAAAACAGGGCCCGTCGAAGACAAGACAAAATAGTTACGGGAAAGGCGTCACTATGAAAGCCGTCGCAAAGACGGTCGAGCCCGCCGCGGAACGCGAGGTGCGCTTCGACCATATCCGGCCGCATTATCTGGAGGCGCTGACCTTGGTCGAGCGTCTGCACCGGCGTCTGCTCGACGTCATCAAGGACGAGTTCGATCGCCGCGGCCGCGCTGACATCAATTCGGTGCAGGCGCTGCTGCTGTACAATATCGGCGACAAGGAACTGACCGCCGGCGAGTTGCGCACCCGCGGCTATTATCTCGGCTCCAATGTCTCCTACAATCTGAAGAAGCTCGTCGAGATGGGCTTCCTCGATCATCAGCGCTCCCGCGTCGACCGGCGCTCCGTGCGCATCAAGCTCACGGAAAAAGGCCGGGACGTGCGCGACATCGTCGATGCGCTGTACCAGAAGCACGTGCGCACCGTCGAGCAGGTCGGCGGCATCACCGCCGATGAGTTCGGCGTGCTCAATAAGGCGCTGCACCGGCTCGAGCGTTTCTGGACCGATCAAATTCTCTACCGGCTCTAAGATCGCGTAGTTTTTTGCCAGGATTCCATCGTACTGGCATGCCTGTACCCCGGCGCAAATGCCGGGGTCTTTTTTTGTTTGGTCCGTCTCATATCAGACGTTCAATTCGATAATATTCCCGTCATCCTGCCGAGCCAGGTCAAAACCGGGAACGGCGTAAAAATTTGTAGCAGAATGGCTGCCGCCGCGAGTACCGCTGCGTAGATCAGCACCACGCGCAGGATCCGTTGGGGGAGCGGCGGGTAGGGCGGCATATTGTTGGCCGGCCAGGCGAACGCCTCTTCCCATTTGTCCTGCGGAATATGCACCGGCCGGATGCGTTCCAATGGCTGCCAGGCGCGGTATGCGGCAATGCCGCGCTCCTGCGCAACGGTGTTTCGAAGCCAGAGAAAGTTGCTCCATCCGATCAGATCAACGAGCCATCTGATTGCAACGCGCGCGATGAACGCAATGATGAGACAGAGCAGATAAACATAGAAAACAATCAGACCGACCTGGAGCACAGGATCGGTCAGAATCCCGACGCGAAAATGCTCCGCAAAGAACCGGACGGTGGCATCGACTAGAGTCTTGAGGGCGCCAGAGATTTCGCGCAACGGCGCGTAGTCGAATGAATAGTAGTCCAGCAACAGAATGATCGCGAGCACTGCCGCGAGCTGAAACAGTCGCGATCGCATGATGCTTCGGATCGGCGCCGCTATCAGCCTGACTATGCCCATGGCTCCTCTTGGAATCGTTCGCGGGCAGGCGTTCACATCGGCGGGAGACTACAGGAGGTCCCCTTTAGTTCCATGATCTGTTCGTGCTACTCCGCGAAACGGCTCGGCGATGGGCGCCGGCTTCGGCCAAATTCGGCCTTCATATCGTGCTGGAAAGCCGCCCGATGGATGAACCCCGGAACGATGAACCCCAGGACAAAGGCACCCAACGGCTGCACCGGCGTGCAGTACTGAGGCGAATCGGCGGGCTCGCGACGATTGGCGCAGCAGGATTGGCGGCGCGCCGCGCGGTTGCCGGGGACGCCGCGCTGGACGCGCTGATCGGCGACACCCAGCGCGGCGGCTTCGGGCAGGGCTTCGATGATGCGTCCCGCAACGTGCACATGCCGAAGCAGTCATTACCGACCGTCTCGGCGGCAACGGCGCAGACGACCGAGCAGGCGATTGACCGCTACGCCGCGATCGTCGGCCGCGGCGGCTGGCCGCAGATCACCGGTGTGAGCGTGTTGCGTCTTGGCGACCGCCACCCGAGTGTCAGCGCGCTTCGCGCCCGGCTAGTAGCATCGAGTGACATCGATCCGAATGCGGTCGGCAACGACATCTACGATTCCTACGTCGAGGCGGCGGTGCGGCGCTTCCAGCTGCGCCATGGCCTGACCGTCGACGGCGTGATCCGCGCCGAGACGCTGGGCGCGCTTAATGTGGCTGCGCCGGTGCGGCTTGCCCAACTGAAGATCAATCTGGGGCGGCTGCGCGGCTTGAGTACCAATCTCAGCCCGCGTTACGTGGTCTGTAACATTCCGGCGGCTCGCATCGAGGCGATCGAGAACGGCGTGGCGGTTTCGCGCCACACCGCCGTCGTTGGCAAGCCGGACCGGCCTTCGCCGGAGATCAACAGCAAGATCATTCAGGTCAACTTCAACCCGTATTGGACGGTGCCGGCCTCGATCGTGCAGAAGGATCTGATCCCGAAAATGCAGGATCAGCCGGATTATCTCACCAGCAATCACATCCGTATTTTCGATGCGCGCCACAAGGAGCTGCAGCCGTCGCAGATCAACTGGTACTCGGAAGATGCGACGCATTATTCGTTCAAACAGGATCCCGGCAGCTTCAATTCGCTCGGCTCGATCCGCATCAACTTTCCGAGCCAGTATGGCGTGTACATGCACGATACGCCGCTGAAGAACCTGTTCGGCGATGACTTCCGCTTCCATTCGTCAGGCTGCGTGCGCGTGCAGAATGTGCGGCAGCTGGTCGCCTGGCTGCTCGAAGGAATGAAAGGCTGGTCCCTGGAAGATATCGACCGCGTCATCAAATCCGGCGAGCAGAAAACCGCCCAGCTGACGAAACAGGTGCCGCTGCACTGGGTCTACA
>JBAUGC010000100.1:0-4899 GCA_049679485.1 Xanthobacteraceae bacterium | reverse complement strand
TGTTCAGTGCATGATTTATGACTTGGCTGCCGGTATTGCAAATCCGCCACGCCAAGATGGCGAAGCGGTCAAAGCCCTGATAAAAAGCGCCGCGCGCCGCGGAGAACATTATGCGTAAGGCGTCCGTGAAACGAACTACCAAGGAGACCAGCGTCGAGGTCGCCGTCGATCTCGACGGCGAAGGCCGCGCGTCGATTGCGACCGGCATCGGCTTCCTCGATCACATGCTCGATCTCCTGGCGCGCCACTCGCGGATCGATCTCGACATCAAGGCCAAGGGCGACCTGCACATCGATCATCATCACACCACCGAGGATGTCGGTATCGCGCTCGGCCAGGCGGTGACGCAGGCGCTCGGCGACATGAAGGGCATCACCCGCTACGCCGATGTGCACGTGCCCATGGACGAGGCGCTGACCCGCGTCGCCATCGATATTTCCGGCCGGCCGTTCCTGGTGTTCAGCGCCGAGTTCGTGCGCGACAAGGTGGGTTCGTTCGACACTGAGTTGGTGCAGGAATGGTTCCAGGCCTTCGCCATCAATGCCGCGATGACGCTGCACGTCGCTACGCTTTACGGCGCCAACGACCATCATATTGCCGAATCGTGCTTCAAAGGATTGGCCCGCGCGCTGCGGGCGGCGGTCGCGATCGATCCGCGGGCCGCGCATGAGGTGCCTTCGACCAAAGGCACGCTCGGCGGCTGAGCCGCAGCCTGTCCGTTACCGCTGTCGCAGCTAACAACAATGGAATGAGCTTATGTCCGTTTACACCGTCCACGAGCCGCCGTTGCGTGCCAGTGAAGCCGCGCCCAACCCGGAGCGCTTCGTTTTTGTCCGCGATGGGTTTTACTTCTGGGCATTTTTGTTTTCGGTGCTGTGGATGTTGTGGCACCGGATGTGGCTGGTTCTGTTGGTCGCTGTGGCCGTCGTCGCCGGCGTCGAATCGGTGCTGCGTTACGCTGGCGCTTCTCGTCCGCTGCTCGCCTTCGTCGGCCTGCTGATTTCTCTGCTGGTCGGCATCGAGGCGGCGACATTGCGGCGTTTTAAGTTGGCGCGCCGCGGCTGGAAGAACGTCGGTGTCGTCAGCGGCGATAATGTTGAAGAAGCCGAACGCCGGTTTTTTGACGCCTGGGTCCGCCGTGCCGCAGGCGCCTCCTCGGGGCCAACTGCCGCACCTCCGGCGCCACCACCGCCGCCGCCTTCGCCAATGCCGCGAACGCCGCCGGCGACCGATGTCGTTGGGCTGTTTCCGGAGCCCGGAGTAAGCCGGTGAGCGTCGCGATCGTCGATTACGGCTCGGGCAATCTGCACTCGGCGGCGAAGGCCTTCGAACGTGCCGCTCGCGACGCCGGGCTCGATCAACCGATCGTCGTGACAAACGATCCGCATGCGGTGGCTTCGGCTGACCGCGTGGTGCTGCCGGGCGTCGGGGCCTTTGCCGACTGCCGCCGCGGGCTCGATGCCGTCGACGGCATGGTTGAGGCGCTTGAGGAAGCGGTGATCGAGAAAGGCCGGCCGTTCTTCGGTATCTGCGTCGGCATGCAACTCCTGGCCGACCGCGGCCGCGAATACGAAGTGACCGATGGCTTGGGCTGGATTGCCGGTGAAGTCGATCGCATCACGCCCGACGATCCGCAGCTGAAAATTCCGCACATGGGCTGGAACACGCTCAATGTTTCCCGGCCGCACAAGCTGGTCGAAGGGCTGCCGCTGGGACCGCAGGGCCTGCACGCTTATTTCGTGCACTCCTACCAGCTCAATCCGGCGCACCGTGACGAACTTGTTGCCGACGCCGACTATGGCGGCGCCATCACCGCGATCGTCGGGCGGGACAATATCGTCGGCACGCAATTTCATCCTGAGAAGAGTCAGAAACTCGGACTGGCGCTGATTGCAAATTTTCTGCAGTGGAAGCCGTGATCCTCTTCCCTGCGATCGATCTGAAAAACGGCGAAGCGGTGCGCCTCGAACAGGGCGACATGGCGCGGGCGACGGTTTTCAATCGCGACCCGGCCGAGCAGGCGCGCCTGTTTGCTGCGCAGGGCTTCGAGCATCTGCACATTGTCGATCTTGACGGCGCCGTCGCCGGCGGGCCGCGCAACGCCGCCGCCGTGGAGCGCATCCTCGCGGCGGTGAAAATCCCGGTGCAACTTGGCGGCGGCATCCGCGACCGTGCCGGCATCGAGGGCTGGCTCGGCAAAGGCATCGCGCGCGTCATTATCGGCACAGCCGCGGTACGCGAGCCGGCGCTGGTGAAGGCCATGGCGAAAGCGTTTCCCGGCCGTATTGCCGTAGGCCTCGACGCCCGCGACGGCAAAGTCGCGATTGAGGGTTGGGCGAAAACCTCGGAACTCACCGCGCTCGACATCGCCCAGCGCTGCGAGGATGCCGGCGTCGCCGCCATCATCTACACCGACATTGCGCGTGATGGCATGCTCCGCGGTCTCAACCTCGATGCCACGATCGCGCTCGCCGATGCCATGTCGATCCCGGTCATTGCCTCGGGCGGCTTTGCTTCGCTCGACGACGTCCACGCGCTCCTTGCGCCACGCGCGCACAAGCTCGGCGGCGCGATCATCGGCCGCGCGCTCTACGACGGCAGGCTTGATGCGGCGGCGGCTTTGAAGCTGATCACAATGGCAGCGTCTGATGAAGATTGAAGAGATTATCAGAACGGGGTTGTCGCGCGTTGATACCATTCGCGTCGTGAGAACGGCGATCAATCCGCTCCTCTGGCTGGTCGGATTGACCACTCCTTTGGCCTTTGTTCTCGCGGCCTTGATTGGTGATCTAGTCATCCGTCTACTCTTGATTTGTTTTGCCGCCGTTCCTGTTATTGTCACACTCGTTGCCTATGTAATATTTATGTTCCGGGATCCGGACCGGTTACAGTCGGAGGAGTACGCATCAGACAGCGCGCACTTCAAATCCTTTACAGAAAAGGCCAGAGCGCCGACGTGGTTGATGTTGCAAACCAGGTAGCTCGGATAGAGACTTCGCATACGCGGCCGAATGCGGGAGATCAGGAATGAAAAAGTATCTTTTGGTCTACGATGACGGAAGCAATCCTGAGATCGACCTCGCAGGGTTTGTTGAAACGCTCGATACTGGTGCTGAGATGTACACGCTCGATGGGCATGTTTGTTTTCTAAAAAGCACTCTTTCGGTGTCGGATTTATCCAAAAGGTTTCGACGGTTTGCTGGTTCCAGCTTATTTTTTATCGCAGATTTGACTTCGTCAGATTACGAGGGACGAATGCTAGGGCGTTTTTGGGACTTTCTGAAGCAGCCGTCCTTCGAATCCGCCGCGGAGTGATGTTCAAGGTCCGCGTCATTCCCTGCCTTGATGTGAAGGACGGCCGCGTCGTCAAGGGCGTCAATTTCGTTAATCTGCGCGACGCGGGCGATCCGGTCGCGGCGGCGATTGCTTACGACGAAGCCGGCGCCGATGAACTGACTTTCCTCGACATCACCGCGAGCCATGAAGACCGTGACATCATGCTGGATGTGGTGCAGCGCACGGCGGAAGCTTGCTTCATGCCGCTTACGGTCGGCGGCGGCGTGCGCACTATCGAAGACATCCGCGCGCTGCTCTCTTCCGGCGCCGACAAGGTATCGATCAATACCGCTGCAGTGGCGCGGCGCGGTTTTGTCAAAGAGGCTGCGGAAAAATTCGGCGACCAATGCATCGTGGTTGCTATTGATGCCAAGAAGGTGTCGCGTCCGGCGGACGTGGACCGCTGGGAAATCTTCACCCATGGCGGACGCCACCCGACCGGCCTCGATGCGATTGCTTACGCGCGCGAAGTGGCGGCGCTCGGCGCTGGCGAAATCCTGCTTACATCGATGGATCGTGACGGAACGCGGACGGGGTTTGATATCGCGCTGACCCGCGCCATTGCCGACGCCGTCACCGTTCCGGTCATCGCCTCGGGCGGCGTCGGCACGCTCGAACACCTGGTCGAAGGCATTCGCGACGGCCACGCCAGTGCAGTGCTCGCCGCCTCGATTTTTCATTTCGGCGAGCACTCCGTGCGCGAAGCCAAGGTCTACATGGCGCGCGCTGGCTTGCCGATGCGGCTCGATCCTTAATCAAGAGGTCACCTAGGGCAGCCCGGAAAAGCCGAACATTATCTTTGTCAGTTGCGCGTACTCCTCTGTGATTCAGGTATGTGCGTGCTACCATCATCTTACGGCAGTTGCGGACGCGAAGGGCCGGCAGATGTTCCGAGCGCTTTTCAGCAGGAAGGAGCGGTTCGACGACGCGGCAAAGCTCCAGTTTGCCACGACGATTGCTGAGATGCTTCAGCTACAAATGATCATGGCGGCTGGCAAGTCGATCGAAGACGAGCGAGGCCACCTGAAGCGGAAGGCGCTCGGCTACGTGTACGGCTACATCGATGCGGCACTGCGCACGAGGGGGCAGGACATGGCCGACATGTCCATCGGCGTGCCGATTACGTTTCAGGTCATCCGCAGACTTTGGCCCGACCATGTCAACAAGTGCATGGATTTCCTTGCGAAGAACCTCAAAAGCGACGCGTTGATGAATGCCGGGATTATGCACGGCGGGCAGCAGTTCCTAGATTACTCAAAACCGGGATCGTCCGGGGCGGCTATGGGCCTCGACCGATTCATGATTGAGGGTGACACGACCCAAACCTAGAACCCCCAGGAGTGAGGCATGGATGCAACCGAGCAGATCACCCGACATGCAGTAAACATCCGAGCGCATCGGCTGCTAATTCAGCAAATTCTTATTCAGCTTCAATCCGTCAATCCCAAGATTGTCCAGCAGATTTACGAAAACATCAGTTTTGAGTTGCGAGATCAGGAGAGCAGCCGAAGTGACGATTTGAAAAAGTTCGACGCGAAAGTCGATGAGCACGTCGCAGAACTT
>JBAUGC010000099.1:0-5863 GCA_049679485.1 Xanthobacteraceae bacterium | reverse complement strand
GTCTGCGGATGCAGCGCGGTCGGCATGTCGATAGTGTTGGAATAGCCTTCGGCGCACTGGAACCACACGTACTTGGCCGTGGTATCGGCGCCGATCAGCTTGAGGAAATCGGAAAACTTCACGCCCTGCCAGGAACCGATCGCGCTCCAGCCTTCGACGCAAATGTGGCGCGTGATCTGGGAGACCTCCGGCAGTTTGTACAATTCCGGCAGCGTCCACGGTTTCTTGTTGTCGACCAGACCACCGATTTCGAGCTGCCATTGCTCGCCGTCGATATCCGGCGCCTCGTCTTCGCTGGAATAGGCGTTGAACGGAAACGGCCGCTTGATGGCGCTCTCCGGGTATTCCGGCGCCAGCGTGTTCGGGTTGAACAACAGCGCCTGAACGCGATCGTTGAAGGTTGAGATGACGCGGAGCGCGTTCTCCGAGGTTTCGCCGTCAACGATATCGCAGCCCGACAGCACCGCGAGCGCACCGAGGCTCGCGGCGCCGCGCAGAAACAGCCGCCGCGATGGCTCGGGCAAAAGTTTCGCCGCATCCTTGATCAGGAGCTTCGGATCGACACCGGGTAGTTGCTTCCGGGAACGCGACACGTTTGGCTCCTCGTCGCTCAGCGGCCGACAATCATCGCCCGCAGGCTCTTCGGCACCAGGATGGCAAGCGCCACGTGCACGACCAGAAAGCTTACAATCGCGGTCATGGCGGCAAAGTGCACATAGCGCGCGGTGTCGTAGCCGCCGAAGAAGCTGGTCAAATAGTGGAACTGCACCGGCTTCCAGATCGAGAGACCGGACAGGACGATCACCACGCCGGTGACCAGAATGCCGAGATAAAGAAGCTTCTGCACCGCGTTATAAACTGAAAGATCGCCGTGCGAGAGCCTCCCGCGCAGCGCGGCAAACAGATCGTGAAACACGTCGCGCGGATAGACGGGAAATAGCTTGCGGCGGAAGCGGCCGGTCAAGATGCCGAGCGCGATGTAGACCACGCCGTTGATCAGGAGGAGCCACATCGCCGCGAAATGCCATAGCAATGCGCCGGCGAGCCAATTGCCTAGCGCGATTTGCCTGGGAAAGACGAAACCGAACAGCGGCGAAGCGTCGTAGATCTGCCAGCCGGACCCAATCATCATCAGCATCGCCAGCGCATTGATCCAGTGCGTCACCCGTACCCAGCGCGGGTGGATGACGAATCCTGCCGCCGCGCGCGGAGCAAGCGGTGGACCAAGTGTGGCTTCGATCGTCATGGCATCGGTCGCTTTGGCATCTTTGCGATGTCGCTTGAGCTTATAACAAATACGCCGTCATTCAGGCGCTCACATTCGTGTCACGGGGATATCAAAGCCGCAACACAGCAGCGTGAGTTGCTTCGTCGCAGAAAATCCCTCTCCCCAAGGGCGGGGAGAGGGCAGTTCACATGCGGGAACCTTAGGGAAGCAGCACGGTGTCGATAACGTGGATCACGCCGTTCGACTGCAGCACGTCGGCGATCGTGACCATGGCAACATCGCCCTTGGAGTCGGTGATGGTGAGTTTGCCGGGGCCGGCTTGCTTGACCCAAATGTCCTCGCCGGCGACGGTCTTGAGTTTCGCCGCGCCTTCGCCGTCCTTGACCGCCTTCATCAGATTAACCGCGGTCATGCGGCCCGGGACGACGTGATAGGTCAGCACCTTGACCAGCATGGCCTTGTTTTCCGGCTTGAGCAGATTGTCGACCGTGCCGGCCGGCAGCTTGG
The DNA here is from genome assembly GCA_049679485.1 of Xanthobacteraceae bacterium. Classification (GTDB taxonomy): domain Bacteria; phylum Pseudomonadota; class Alphaproteobacteria; order Rhizobiales; family Xanthobacteraceae; genus BOG-931. The sequence continues at coordinate 4,128 of JBAUGC010000099.1, read as the reverse complement.
CGAACGCGGCATTGGTGGGCGCGAACACCGTGAACGGACCGGGGCCCGAGAGCGTATCGACCAGGCCGGCGGCCTTCACCGCTGCCACTAGCGTAGTGTGATCCTTCGAATTCACCGCGTTCTGAACGATGTTCTTCGACGGATACATTGGCGCGCCGCCGACATTGACGGTCTTTTCCGACATCGCTTCCGCGGCGAGCGGAGCGGTTACGGTCGCAGTCAGTGCGAGAGCCGCCGCAGCGGCGAGCAACGTGAAACGCTTGGACATGAGGAGCTCCATCTTTGGCATTTGAAAGGTTGGGGTCGAGATTTCCGGTGAGAGACAGACAAGACGCGCAGCATTGCGTCTCACATCGAGATACGGGGGCGCTTCGCGGCGGTTTCAGCCAGCCCGTCACGGCTGCGTGACCGCCGGCAAATCCGAAAAAGCCTGCCGATTCAGAAGCCTCACCGCCTTGCGCCAAACTGCCGTTCGGGTATGAAACGCCAACGCCGAACCGGGTGGCGATGCAAAGGGTTTATTGATGGCCAAGACGAGTCCCGGCAATTTCTTCGAAGATTTCCGCATCGGCCAGGTGATCCGGCACGCGACGCCGCGCACGGTGACCACCGGCGATGTCGCCGTTTACAACGGCCTGTTCGGGCCACGCTTTGCGGTGCAGTCGTCCGATGAGTTCGCCAAGGCGATCGGCTATCCGCGCGCGCCGGTTGACGATCTGCTTGTATTCCACATCGTGTTCGGCAAAACCGTCCCCGACATTTCGCTCAACGCCGTCGCCAATCTCGGTTATGCCGGCTGTTATTTCCGCACGCCGGTGTATCCCGGCGATACGCTGAGCGCCCTCTCTGAAGTCATCGGCCTGAAGGAGAATTCGAGCCGCAAGACCGGCATCGTCTATGTCCGCACCACCGGGTCCAATCAGAATGGCACGTCGGTACTCGAGTACGTCCGCTGGGTGATGGTCCGCAAACGCGACGAAGCCGCGCCCGCGCCCGGCGATCATGTGCCGCGCCTGCCGACCGTGCTCGATCCGAAAGTGCTGAGCGAAGCCTGCCCGCCGATCGATCTATCGGCCTACGATGATGCTCTGGCAGGCAGTCCCTATCGCTTCGGCGATTATGAAGTCGGTGAGCGCGTCGATCACCTGGACGGCGTCACCGTCGAAGAGGCGGAGCATATGACTGCCACACGCCTCTACCAAAATACCGCACGCATCCACTTCAACCAATACATCGAAGGCAAAGGCCGCTTCGGCCGCCGGCTGATTTACGGCGGCCACGTGATCTCGCTTGCCCGCTCGCTGAGCTTCAACGGCTTCGCCAATGCCTTTCACATTGCCGCCATCAATGGCGGCCGGCACGTGGCGCCTTTGTTCGCCGGCGGCACCATCTTTGCGTGGTCGGAAGTGCTGGCGAAATCCGAGTTGCCCGGACGCGATGACGTCGGTGCGTTGCGGCTGCGCACCATCGCTACGCGCGACCGGCCCTGCGAGGACTTTCCGTTCAAGTCCGGCGACGAATACGATCCGGCGGTTTTGCTTGATCTGGATTATTGGGTGCTGATGCCGCGGTGACGATCCGGACACTCAGGGTCGGACGGCTTTGACCTCATCTTTCGTCACCGCGTCGTCGTAATGATTTCCGAAGTGCGTGCGCACGTAGTTCACGACGGCGGCGACCTGATCATCGCTCATCATGAAGCCAATCGGCGGCATGCCGCGTTGCCCGTTGACGACTACATGAACCGGATAACCGCGGGCGGCGAGATTTTGGTCGCCGGCTAGTGACGGATAGGTTCCCCCGCCGCTTGCGCCTTTGCCGTCCGGCATGTGGCACGCTTGGCAGCTGTTGGCGTAGAGCGCTTCACCGCTTTGCTCGGCGAATCTGAAACTGGTGCTGAGCCTGGCTGCCGCTGAACCACGCGCCGCACCATCCTTTACGGTTTGCGCCGGCGCGGTGGCGGCAAAGCAGGACAGCAGCGCAATGAGCGTTGCGGCTCCAAACGCCACGCCGAGACCTGATCTCGACGCGCGTTGCATCGGCTCGCTTCGCGTCAGACGCGTCATGTCTTGACCACGCGCTCGTGCAGCCGCGTGATGGCGTCGAGCGACGACAGGATCGCGCCTTCCTGCCAAGCCGGAAGGTAGGATGCATGCTCGCCCGCCAGCACGATCCTGCCGTCGATCTGACAGAGATCGTCGTAATGCTCGGCTCTCGTCTTCTCGGTCCAATAGCCGGCGCAGCCGAGCGTAAACGGCACGCGATGCCACGCGACCGCAACGCCGTTCTCAAACTCGGCTGGATATTGCGGATGGATCTGGGCACCCAAAGCCACTGCGCGGGCGACGCGTTCTGCCGGAGGCATTGACGCGAATTCGTACGCGTTCGAACCTTCGAAAATATACGCGCCCAGCAGCACGGCGCGGCCGCCGCGATTAAGACCTGCGCTCGGATAACCGATCTGCCGGATCGGCAGATCAGTGAAACTGATTCCGCCGTAAATCGCGTCGTCCTCCTCCCAGAATCGGCGCTTAAACTGCAAACCGATTTTGACGGCCGAGGCATAAGGCACCGCTTCGATCGCGGCTTTGAGGCGGGTGCCGACGTTCATCGGAATCTGACTGAGAATGGAGAGCGGAATGGTGCACACACACCAGTCGGCGCGCACCGTTTGCTCTGCCGCGGGGGCTTTGGCGTCGGCGTAGGCGACGGTGACACCGCGATCATCCTGCGCAATGCGGGTGACTTTTGCGTCATAGTGAACGAGACCGTCAATTTCGCGGCCGAACGCCTTGCCGATCATGTCCATGCCGCCCACGGGCTCAAACATCGTGGTCTGGAATAAATGCATGGAGAAATTCTGTAGATATCGCCACAGCCGCGACTTGAGAATGTCTGACAAATCGATCGGGTTGCCGGGAACCGGCGCAGCGCCAAGGCCGCCCCCCGGACCCTTCGCATAGCCGCGGAATTCGGCGGAGCTCGCGTTTGTTTTGTAGGCGTAGTTTTGATCGAGCGCGCCCCACGATCGCAGCGCCTGCAGCAGGATTTCCTTGTCGTCCGCCGAAACCGCTTCGTCGAGTTTGCCCTGCGCGGTCGCCTTGCTCAAAAGCTCGGCGATCTGGCCCTGAAAATCGGCCTGGATGTCGCGGATACGCTGCGGCCGTCCGCCGAACGCGCCGGAAGCATGCAGCAGCGCATTGTGATTGAGTTCGACGAACGGTTCGAGCGCGACGTTCAGGCGTTTGCAATAATCGAGCACCGCGCGATGGTGATACGGAATCCGCCACGGCCCGGGATTAAGATAAAGTCCCTGCTCGAATTCGCAGCTCTGGCTGAAGCCGCCAAGCTCGACGAATTTGTCGCCGCCGCGGAGCGTCCAGTTGCGGCCGCCCGGGCGGTTGTTGAATTCCAGAACCTGAACGTTGTAGCCGGCGTTGCGCAGTTCCAGCGCCGCCGTCATCCCGGCCAGGCCGGCGCCAAGAATAAGCACGGAGGCGCCTTTAACATCGCCGCCAAGCTTGATCGGACCTTTGTAGCCTGAGTCCGAAGCAAACCCGAGGCTGGTCATGGCGTGATACATCGCCGCGCTGCCGGCGAGCGTGCCGATCAGCGACAGCAGATCGCGCCGGCTCACAGCAGTGGCGCCGCCATCCTGCATCACTCTTCCATCCTCAGCTTACGCATCGTCTCGGACTCTTGCAAAATGTAACCACGCAGGAAAGTTTCATATAAAAGCTTTCCTGTGAAAACCCGAGCGCGGTTGAACCTAAGGGACGTTGTTGAGCGATATCCGAACAAACGCCCAAGCGCTATTGGACCACCGCCTTCGTAACGAGGACGTAGCCGCGCGTTTTATTGTTGTTGGCTGAGTCCGTCGTGTCCATCGCAGCGAATAGGTCCGCGGCCGTGACCCAGACGGGCGGATATTTGTAGCGCGCGACGTCAAGAATCAGAAAGCGATCCGATTTGGCGTCATAGGCGGCGAGCGGCGAGATATGGCCGCCGCGCTCCTGCCTGATTGCTTTTCGCAGATAGTTCACAATCACGAAGTGATCCTTGGTAGCGAGATAATCGCGCGCGCTGGCGCGGAACGCATCGAGGCCGCCATCCTCCGCATGGTGTACC
>JBAUGC010000098.1:0-8682 GCA_049679485.1 Xanthobacteraceae bacterium | reverse complement strand
CGCCTCGCGGTCGCGCGGACCGCCGCGGCCGCGCCACCGGAACATCGCCAGCGCGAACATCGCCTCGCGGTCGCCGCGGGCGGCGGCGAGCCGATACCATTCTTCCGCCCGCTTATCGTCCTGCGGCACGCCCAAACCGGCGGAATAAAGTTCGCCCAGCAGCGTCATCGCCTTCGGGTCGCTCTTCTGATTGACGCGATCGGTCGCCAGCGCAAACGCGGTCAGGAAATAGCCACGCTGGAACGCGCCGTAAGCGAGATCGAGATCGGCGCCGTTGCCACGGGGATTGGCGGCCAGAGGCGGCCGTGCCGGTGCCGTTTGCTGATTATTTTTTTCCGCCTCCGGCTTGTCGGCTTTTTCATGGGGCTTGTGATGTGCCGGCCTGGATTTCGGCGGCGGCGTTTCGGTTTGCGCCGACGCAAGCGTCGGTGCAGCAAGGATCGCTGCAAGCGCCAGTGCGGTGGCGATCCTAAGCGCTATGCGGATCATTGGCCCGCTCCCGCGCTGGCGCGATGAGCGCGGCGCTTGCCGTCTCGATCGCGCCGACCGGTCCCGCTGGCTGCGTCCATATCCAATCACCAAGGGCAATGAAATCGGCGCCGGCCTGTGCGAGCAAGGCGACGTCGTCGCGACTGGCGGCATAGCCCACACACGGCAGCTCGAACACTTCCGCCCACCATCTGATGCGCTCCAGTATGGCTTCGAACGGCGCGCGGTTGCCCCGGCGGTCCGGCTCGCCAAACATGACATAATCGGCGCCAGATTCGCCCGCGAGCATGGCATCATGACGGCTGTGCAAGCCCCCGGCGCCGGCGATGCGATCGGGCTTGAGCGTGCCGACCGCGGCGATCAGCGCGTCGGTGCCGGTGAGATGCGCACCGTCGACGCCGGCGCGGACGGCGATCTCGGGATGGCCGTCGAGCAACAGAGCGATGTCGCGGCTCTGGACGATGGCGGCGACGGTCTTGGCGCGGTTGATCAGGGTGCGTTCGTCGGTGTCTTCCAACCGAAGCAGCACGGCTGCGATATCACCGGCTGCCAGCACGGCATCGAGGTCGCGCGCGAAGGGCGCAGTGTCACCAAGCACCGGAGTGACAAGATAAAGTCGCGGAGGAGGGCGCTCCGCATTCATCCGCCCCCGCGAAGCGGGGGAGGATTTCAAGCGGCTTTCCGTTCGAGATCGGCCTTCCACTGCCCGAGTGAGGCGAGGCCGTTCATTTTGGCGCGGTGGCCAAAGGCCCGCTGAGCGGCGGCGACGTTCTCCGATTTGCCCGACCACGCCTTCTGCGGCGCCGCCTGCAAAGCGCGGCCATAGGAGAAAGTCACCCGCCACGGCAGCGGGCCCATTTTGTTAATGGCGTCCAGATGCGCGGTCGCTTCCTCGTCGCTCTGGCCGCCGGACAAGAATGCGATTCCGGGAACCGCGGCCGGCACACAGGCCTTGAGCACGCGCAGCGTCTTCTCCGCGACTTCATCGACCGAGGCGCGCTTTGCCGACTTTTTGCCCGGCACGATCATATTGGGCTTGAGCACCATGCCTTCGAGCGGAACGCGCTGATAGAACAGCTGCTCGAACACGGTGTTGAGCAGCCATTCGGTGACCATGGCGCAGCGATCGATGTCATGGTCGCCGTCCATCAGAACCTCGGGTTCGACGATCGGTACGATATCTTCTTCCTGGCACAGCGCGGCGTATCGGGCGAGCGCGTGCGCGTTCGCCAACAGGCAGCCGAAGCTCGGAATGCCGGGGCCGATATCGATCACCGCACGCCATTTGGCGAACTTGGCGCCGAGGCCGCGATATTCCACGAGCCGCTCGCGCAGCCCATCGAGCCCTTCGGTAATCACTTCATTCGGACAGAACGGCAGCGGCTTGGTGCCCTTGTCGACTTTTATGCCCGGGATCGAGCCCATTTGCTCGATGACCTTGACGATCGGCGTGCCGTCTTTTGCGTTCTGCCGGATGGTCTCGTCATAAAGAATGACGCCGGAAATGTACTTTGACATCGCTTCCCTGCTGCGAAACAGCATTTCGCGGTAATCGCGCCGCGTAATCGGCGTCGACTCGGTGTCGATGGCGTCGAAGCGCTTCTTGATGGTGCCGGTCGATTCATCGGCGGCCAGGATGCCGCGTCCGGGCGCAACCATCGCGTCCGCGACGTTATTCAGTTCGGCGAGGTTCATCGCACGCTCCTCAACTTCGTCTTGAGCCTAACGTTATTATGCCTCATCCGCGGGACACTGCGGGAGTGGGGGAAACCTTCAACACGTCGACGCCCGGCAGCGTCTTGCCCTCGAGCGATTCAAGAAACGCGCCGCCCGCGGTCGAGACGTGGCTCAATCGCGACGTCACCCCGGCCTTGTTCAGCGCCGCCACGGTATCGCCGCCGCCGGCAAAACTGACAAGCTTGCCGGCCGCCGTGAGTTCCGCCGCCGCCTCGGCCACTTCGATCGTGCCGTTGTCGAACGGTTCGACTTCGAAGGCCCCGAACGGCCCGTTCCAGACCAGTGTCTTGGATCGGGCCAGAGCCGAAACGACGTATTCGATGCTGCGCGGGCCGATGTCCAAAATCATGTCGTCCCGGCTTACTTCATCCACCGCCGCGACCCGGGACGGCGCGAACGCCGTCAGCTTTTGCGCCACGACCACGTCCACCGGCAGGACGATCTCGCGATGCAGCGATTTGGCCTTGACCAGGATCTCGCGAGCTGCCGGGATCAGATCGTTCTCGCAAAGCGATTTGCCGACCGGTTTGCCTTGTGCCGCGAGAAAGGTGTTGGCCATGCCGCCGCCGATGATCAGCGTGTCTACTTTCTCCAGCAGGTGGCCGAGCAGTTCGAGCTTGGTGGAAATCTTGGCGCCGCCGACGATCGCCGCGACCGGATGCTGCGGCGTCTCAAATGCCTTCTTGAGCGCATCGAGCTCGGCCTGCATGGCGCGCCCGGGATAGGCGATCAAATGCGACGCGGTCACGATCGAGGCGTTGGCCGCATGCGCGCGGTGCGCGACCGAGAAGGCTTCGTCGACAAAGATGTCCCCCAAAGCGGCGAGCCGCTTGGCGAATTCCGGATCGTTCTTTTCCTCCTCGGGGTGGAACCGCGTATTCTCCAAACACAGAATGTCGCCGTTCTTCATGGCGGCAATCGCGGTTTCGGCTTTCGGGCCGACGCAATCTTCGGCAAAGGCCACCGGCCGTTTCACCACCCGCGCCACCTCGGCGGCGACCGGCCGTAGCGAATATTTCGGATTAGGCCCTTTGGGCCGGCCAAAATGCGACAGCAGGATCACTTTGCCGCCTTTGTCGGCGATTTCGATGATGGTTGGCGCGGCTTCCTCGATGCGGGTCGCATCCGAAACTTTGCCGTTCTGCATCGGCACGTTGAGATCGACGCGCACCAGCACGCGCTTGCCCTTCACGTCGGCGTCATCGAGGCTGCGGAAAGAAATAGCTGACGAAGATGTGGCCGATGCAGACATGACTGGAGCAGACATGGCCGGCGAGTTCAGCTCAGCTTGCCCATCGCCACCGCGGTGTCGACCATGCGATTGGAGAAACCCCATTCGTTGTCGTACCAGGACATGATGCGCACCAGGGTGCCATCCATCACCTTGGTTTGATCCATGTGGAACACCGAGGAATGCGGGTCGTGGTTAAAGTCGGTGGAGACATTGGGCGCGTCCGTGTAGCCGAGAATGCCTTTAAGCTGTTGTTCAGCGGCGCGCTTGATCGCGGCGTTGACCTCGTCCTTCGAGGTCGCGCGCTTGGCGACGAACTTGAAGTCGATGACCGAGACGTTCGGCGTCGGCACGCGGATGGCGACGCCGTCGAGCCGCCCTGCCAGTTCCGGCAGCACCAGACCGACGGCCTTCGCCGCGCCGGTCGAAGTCGGGATCATGTTCAGCGCCGCGGCGCGCGCGCGATACAGATCCTTATGTACTTGATCGAGCGTCGGCTGGTCGTTGGTGTAGGAGTGCACCGTCGTCATAAAGCCTTTGTCGATGCCGACCGCGTCGTTGAGCACCTTGACGACCGGAGCGAGACAATTGGTCGTGCACGAGGCGTTGGAAACGACGGTGTGCGCCTTCGCCAGCTTGTCGTGGTTGACGCCGTAGACCACGGTGAGGTCGACGCCGTCGGCGGGCGCGGAAATCAGAACGCGCTTGGCGCCGGCCGTCAGATGCGCCGCCGCTTTTTCCTTCGAGGTGAAGATGCCGGTGCATTCGAGCGCGACGTCGATGCCGAGCTCTCTCCACGGCAGCTGCGCCGGATCCCGGTGGGCGGTGACTTTGATCGGACCGTTGCCGCAGTTGAGGGTGTCGCCTTTGACCGTCACTTCGCCCGGAAAGCGTCCATGCACTGAATCGAAGCGAAGCAGGTGCGCGTTAGTCTCGACCGGTGCCAGATCGTTGATGGCGAGGAACTCGATATCCTTGCGCCCCGCTTCCATCGCCGCCCGCAAGATGTTGCGGCCAATGCGGCCAAATCCGTTGATGGCTACCCGTACTGACATGCCGATCTCCTGTAACCTTATAGACGCGCCAGCGCCGCCTCGGCTACCTTCTCGGGCGTAATACCAAAATGTTGGTAAAGCTCCTTGTAGGGCGCGCTGGCGCCAAAGCTGCTCATGCCGACGAAAGCGCCGTCCGAGCCGATGATGGCGTCCCAGCCCTGGCGGACGCCTGCCTCGACCGCGACGTTGACCTTGGCTTTGCCGACCAGCGACGCCCGCTGGTCTTTCGGCGCCGCGAGGAACAGTTCAAAGCACGGCACCGACACAACGCGCGCGGGAACGTTGCGTTCGCTGAGAAGCTGTTGCGCTGCGACCGCGATGGCGACTTCGGAGCCGGTCGCGAACAGCGACACCGCGGCCCCCACCCCTCCCTCCCCCGCTTGCGGGGGAGGGTAGGGAGGGGGCGCTGCGATCAGCTCGTATGCGCCATGAGCACAGCGGTTGGCCGCGTCGAAGCCTTGGCGTAGTTGCGGCACATTCTGCCGTGTCAGCGCGAGCACGCTCGGTCCGGTGTTTGTCTTCAGAGCGAGCTGCCAGCACTCAATCGTCTCGACCGCATCGCATGGCCGGAACACTTTAAGATTGGGGATGGCGCGCAACGCGGCCAAGTGCTCGACCGGCTGATGGGTCGGTCCGTCTTCGCCCAGACCAATGGAATCGTGCGTCATGACGTGGATGACGCGCTGTCCCATCAGCGCAGCGAGCCGGATCGCCGGCCGGCAATAATCCGAGAACACCAGGAACGTGCCGGAGTAAGGAATGATCCCGCCGTGCAGCGCCATCCCGTTCATGGCCGCTGCCATGCCGTGCTCGCGGACGCCGTAATGGATGAAGCGGCCGCCGTAATTCGCCGCGCTCAACGCTTTCATCGCCTTGGTGCGGGTGTTGTTGGAGCCGGTGAGGTCAGCCGAGCCGCCGATCATTTCCGGCAGCGCCGGCGTCAGAGTTTCGAGCGCAAATTCGGACGCGGCGCGGGTCGCCATCTCCTTCGGAGTCTCGGCGAGTTTCTGCTTAACCGCCGCGACCGCCGCCGAAAGTTTGTCCGCTGGCAACTCGCCATTGACACGGCGTTCGAACTCGGCACGTTTTTGCGGATCGATCGCGGCGAGGCGCTGCTGCCAGGCAACTCGCTCCGGACGGCCGCGCGCACCGGCCGCACGCCATTGCTCGCGGATGGCAGCGGGAATTTCGAACGGCGGCGCGGTCCAGTTCAGCTTTTGCCGCGCGCCTGCGATTTCGTCGGCGCCGAGCGGTGAGCCGTGGGTCTTTTCACTGCCGGCCTTGGTCGGTGCGCCGTAGCCGATGATAGTGCGGCAGGCGATCAGCGACGGCCGGTCGGATTTCTTCGCCGCTTCGATCGCGGCGCCGATCGCCGCCGGGTCGTGGCCGTCGATGCGCGTCGCCGACCAGCCGGCCGCCTCGAAGCGTTTGACCTGATCGACGCTGTCGGAGAGCGTCAGCGGTCCGTCGATTGAGATGCCGTTGTCGTCGAACAGCACGATGAGCTTTCTCAGCTTCAGGTGCCCGGCGAGTGCAATGGCTTCCTGGCTGATGCCTTCCATCAGGTCGCCGTCGGAGGCGAGCACGTAGGTGGTGTGATCGACGATGTCATCGCCGAACAGTGCGGCAAGGTGGCGTTCGGCAATCGCCATTCCAACCGCGTTGGCAATGCCTTGGCCGAGCGGGCCGGTGGTGGTTTCGATGCCCGGGGTGTGGCCGTATTCGGGATGACCGGGTGTCAGCGAGCCGAACTGGCGAAAGCGCTTGAGCTCGCCGACGGTCATCTTTTCGTAGCCGAGTAGATGCAGGAGCGCGTAGATCAGAATCGAGCCATGGCCGGCCGAGAGCACGAAGCGGTCGCGGTCGGGCCAGGCAGGATCGGCCGGATCGAATTTCAGAAAGCGCGTAAACAGCACGGTCGCGACGTCGGCCGCGCCCATCGGCAGACCGGGATGGCCGCTTTTCGCCTGCTCGACCGCATCCATCGCCAGCGCGCGGATGGCGTTCGCCATCGACGCGTGTTCCGCGCGCCCCGCCGGGCCAGAGTCGGCGGCGGGAAAGCGGGATGATTGGGCGAGGGCTGCGCTCGCCGCGAGAAGACGGTCCGGCATCGTCCTTAAATCGGCCAATTGCGGCGTGAGGCGGATGGCCGCGGCAACGAAATAGCATGGGGTGGATTGGAGTCAAATGCATGCCGGAACTCGAACGGCGTCATGCACAGGGCTGCGGACGAAACCGCTTTCGGCGTTGACGCTTCTCCTCGATGGGACGTAAGCTTCTGTTGATAAATGACTGCCGGTGCTCAGTTTTCACCGTGCCACGGAGTATGATGGCCGCAACCGGATGGCCACATGAGCGAAACCGATTCCGTTGAGACTGCGAGCCGGCGTCTGGCGCTTGCACTCGATGCGCTGGAAGCAGCCGCCGAGCGGCGCGACGAGACCGATCACGACGCGCAGGTCCTGGCGATGCAGATCCAGGCGCTCGACAATGATCGTGCCCGGCTTGCCAGCGAGCTTGATCAGGCGGCGGCCCGCTCGCGCGGTCTCGAAACGGCAAACCGGGAAGTCGCGCAACGCATCGTGCAAGCGATCGAAACGATCAACGGCGTTCTGACCGACGAACACTGAAGATAGCTCGGGCGGGAAAACTGAGCTTGAAATGTCCTGGTGCAATGTCTTGGTCAAATCTGGGAGTTGCAATGTCTCAGGTCAGCGTCACCATCAACGGCCGGCAGTTTCGCATGGGCTGCGAGGATGGTCAGGAGGACCATCTGGCCAATCTCGCGCGTGAGCTCGATGCGCGCATCGCCGATCTGCGCGGCAAATTCGGCGAGATCGGCGACTCACGCCTTACCGTGATGGCAGCGCTCACTATTGCCGACGAGCTGACTGAAATGAGTTCGCGCATCAAAAAGCTCGAACAGGAACTCGCGGCCGCGCAGGATGCACATGCCGTCGCCGCCAATCGCGACGAAGTCGTGCAGGGAGCGGTCGCGGCGGCGCTGCTGGGCGCCGCCGAGCGCATCGAAGCCGTCACCAAAAAACTCAATCAGAACGTCGGCGGCAACAGCGTCGCGCTGCGCTAGGCTGGGCGGTTTCACGCCGGCAGGTGCGCGCCCGTCCCAAGCCACTGCTTGATCAGCGCGGCTATCGTGCCGTCTGCCATCAGCGCGGCCTGGGCCTTGCCGATCGCTTGGCGCAACGCCGGGTTTTTCTTGGCGACGCAGATCCCAAGGTGTTCGCGGGTGATACCGACTTCGACGACCTTAAGCTTCGGGCGGTCGCGCACGAACCATTCGGTTACCGGGGCGAGTTTCATGAAGGCGTCGCAGCCGCCGGTCGACAGATCGTCGAGCGCCTCCTCGATCTCATCATAGGCGTAGACCCGCACGCGCGCGGCACGATGCTCGGCAACGAGTTTATCGGCGACCGGCTGGCTGGTATTGCCCTGCTGCACGCCGATCACCAGCCCGCGGAGATCGGCGATCCCGTGCACGTTGGGATGCCGGCCGGTGTCGACCACGAGCGATTGCCCGGAGTCCACATAAGGCGGGCAGAAATCAGCGATCCTTTGACGTTCGGGAGTGATTGTGGTGCCCGAGGCAATGCAGTCATAGGTGCCGGCATCAAGACCGGCGAAGATGCCGTTGAAGTCGGCGCCCTGGTACGGCACCAGTTGCCATTCGCGGCCGAGCTTCTTGGCGATGCGCTGCATAAGGGTGACGTCGAAGCCAGCCGGGCCGTTTTCACCCATGAACTCGAACGGCGGGTCGGGGAGTGCCGCCCCCACGCGCAACGGTGCAGCACTTCTGGCAAGGCCCGCGCCGAGCGCGCCAGTCGCCAGCATCGGCAAGGCGGCGAGCAGGTGGCGGCGTGTCATTTCCGCTCTTTCCTGAATGTGTCGGAACCAACGTAGCGTCCGGCGCCGCCAAGCACTAGATTGCTGAAGCGGGGCTGCCTGGTGCGTAAGGAGACAACACCTCGGGGCCTTACGATCCTAACGGGAGCTGTCCCTACCGGGCTCTTGGGCTCGGATACATGGCGCCCACCTACTTATGTAGGTTCCCGGGATCGCGCTCCTACGGCCGGCGCGGCTCCGCACTTATCGATATGGCCTCGTCAATCTGCATGGATGATTCGAAGGTGGTTCTTCGCCGCGACGCGATCG
>JBAUGC010000097.1:0-8996 GCA_049679485.1 Xanthobacteraceae bacterium | reverse complement strand
TTCATACGCTGTGGCTACAGGCGCGCGGCGGCAAGCTAGTCGCTGTAGGGAGGCAGAAAGCCGCCCACATGTGGCGGCTTCCTGAGACGTTGGTTTAGGCAGCTAGATCGCCGATATGCCGTTTCTTGATGATGATTGTATCTTTCACGTCCGCAAGAAACTGCACCTCATCTGGACGTCCCTGCGGTTGCTTTTTGACTTCCGCAAGTAGGGTGTCCAGACGCGCATACTTTTCTTTGGAATGAGTAACACTCGCAGCACAATCGTCGACGGTTTTTTGAACCATGACTAGACGCGTGCCGTTGTCTCTCATTCCGGCTTGTGACGCCAACATTATAATAGACTTCACGAAGGTACTGACGTTACTCATGTTTTGTTCTCGTCGACTAAAAGCCCCGTCTTTATTTATGTCGGAAGGTGCCGTTGCCAATACCCGCTGAAATCGATGGGCGGCTTATTCGCCAGCGCAAGCGATGCACGGCGGTCCACTTGCTCGCCACTGGATGGATGGCGGTTATCCTTCTGCCAGCTAGCTTTCTGCGCATTGCGGAGCAAATAAGCGCCCGCGATATGATGATGATGGCCCATCTCGGCGCGGCGCCTGCGGCTGAAAAATTCTTCGGCCCAATTGGTGCAAGCGCCGTCCATCGAATAGGCTTCCTCGTGATTGATCCGGCAGACTTCGTAACGCTTGTGCAATTCCTCCCATTATCCGGCTTCGTCGGCAACGCGGGACATTCCCGGCGACGTCGTTTTTAGCCGTGCTTGCCGCTTTGGAACTCGACGGCGTAGCATTGGGGGAGACATATGCGGCTGGGGAAGCCGAATGCCGAAGCGCTGGGTAGATCGGGCAATCATGTTTTCAGTGATTGCTTTGGTAGCGTGGGCCATCATCGGGCTTCCACTTTTCAGTTCGCTTACGCGGCCGGGTAACCAGCCAGCCAGTGAGCCATCCGCCCAAAAGCCCTCCGGCGGCTCCGAAAGCCAAGATAGCTGGCTCACGAAAGATGCTGCGGGCTTCTTTACCTTTCTGCTCGTGATCGTTGGCGGCTTCCAAGTCGCGCTGTTTGTCTGGCAGCTTCGGCTGATCCGCGACAGCTTGGACGACGCCAAAGAAGCCGCCGACGCGGCGAAGGAGGCCGCCGACGCCAGCAAAATTCAAGCAGTGACCGGACGGGAGACCCTGAAAACCATTCAAGATACTGCTTTGCGCCAACTGCGGGCTTATGTTTTCGCCGAGCCAATCACTTTCGCAAATTATCTTTTCAATATACCGAGTAGAGGAGTCGGCGCGCAGCCCTACGGCGGAATCGGGGGTAGCCATCGAAAAATCCATTTTGAGATCACGTTCAAAAATACCGGACAGACGCCCGCCTATGAATTCCGGGGGTTGACCGCTAGCGATGTTTTCGACGAACCGGTAGCGGAGGCCAATTTCGCGCTCAAACCCCAAGGACCGCAATCACGCACGACATTGGCCTCTGGAGCAAGTGTCAACACGGGAGGGGATGTTCACATCAGTAATGAGGACGACGCCGCTATACGTGACGGCCGCAAGAGCTTTACGTCTACGGCGAAATCGAATATATCGACGCATTTCGAATATTCCGGTACGCTCGATTCCGCTTCGTGCATGGCAAAGACACCAAGGCTAATGACATGGTCTATGCTGAGGCCGGCAACGAGGAGATAGAGAACCCCTCCGACGGCCGCAGTCCCCGGCCATGAGCGATATTAGGGCACTGCCTCAGCTGACCGCTTGTGCGTTTGCGCCGTAACCGGAATGACCGGCCTACAACGCCCGCCATCAACCTCTCGTTAACCATAGCCGTTTTAATTCCGTTAACCATTCGGGGCGCCGCTGGGCGGTCCGTGCCGGTCATCGCGCGGCCACGGCACGGGACAAACCGCGCGACGGCTTGCTCCCTGACGGTGGTTGGAATTGGCAGCTTCCGAGGTGAGGCGGACGGCGGAGATGGCGCGCGCCTTGGCGGCGTGGCGGTCTCTCGCGGCGATCAATCGAGCGGCGTTCGGCGCCACTGGTTTCGTCCTCGCGTTCGCCGTCACGTTCCTGCCGACGCCGGGGTTGGCGCAAACGACCACCGCCACGACTGACCTCCTTCAGCCGTCGCTGCAAGGCAACCCGGTAACGCCGCCGCGTTTTCAGCAGTTCGGCCAGGTGACACCGCCGGGCAATCAGGCTCCGCCGACCAGCGCCTTTGTTGCGCCTTCGCGTATTGGTGCAACGCCCAACTACGGGAGTCCCACGGGCCTCGGAGAAGGCGACACCGGCTACGATTCGATGAATACCCCGAAAAGCAAGAGAAAGAAGCGCGCGGCGCAGCGCGCTGCCGCCGGTTCGCAATCGACCACGACGTTCGCGCCGGTGCCGAACTACGCCCTGCCGCCACCGCTGCCGCCGCCTTTGCCGCTGCAAACGCCGCTGCCGGAGGTCTATCCGAAGAACGCCGCGCGGCGTCCGGGCGCCATCATCGCGCCGCCGCCTGAGGACCTGCCGATCAACAATCCGCCGGCTGAAGTGCATCCCCTGTCGGCGGCAAATCGGCCCGGCGCCGCGCTGACTGTTCCGCCGATCCAATACTTCGATTATTCCGCGACCACGCCGGCGCCGACGCTGCTGCCGCTCAACACCTTCGCGCCGGGAACGCTGCCGCAACGGCCGCTGCCGTTCGCCAGCAACGATCCGTTTGCGCCGGTCGGTGTCCGGGCCGGATCGTTCGTGCTGCTGCCGTCGGTCGATCTGTCCGGCAGCTACAGCACCAATCCCGGACATGGCTCGCCGACCGGACCGCCGTCTGCGTATTTCGTCGCGGCGCCGGAACTGCAGGTCGCCTCCGATTGGGAACGCCACGCGCTCACCGCCGACATCCTCGGCTCCTATAGCGAGTATGCCTCCGGCAGCCTGGTGCCCTCGCTCAACGTCCCGTTTCTCAATTCCAAGATCGACGGCCGCATCGACGTCACCCGCGATACCCAGATCCTGCTCGAGAACCGCTTCATCGTTGCGACCGACAACCCCGGCAGCCCGAACCTGCAAACCGAGCTCGCCAAGCTGCCGATCAACCAGGACGTTGGCGGCACGCTCGGGCTGGCGCAGGAAATCAACCGGCTGACGTTTACGCTCAAGGGCACGATCGATCGCGCCACGTACGACCCCTCGCTGCTGACGAACGGCCAGTATTCGACCAACGCCGATCGCAACTTCGATCAGTATGCCGCAATCATGCGGGTCGGTTATGAAATCGATCCCGGCATGAAGCCGTTCCTGGAAGTCCAGGAGGACCAGCGGATTCACGATGAAGAGTTCGATCGCAACGACTTGCAGCGCGACTCCACCGGCACTTCGGTGAAAGTCGGCAGCGTGGTCGATCTGTTCGGCACGCTGACCGGCGAAATGGCAATCGGCTATCTTGAACGCCGGTATCAGGACCCGACGCTGCCAAACATCACCGGGCCGATCGCCGCCGGCACGCTGATCTGGCAGGCGACAGCGCTGACCACCGCCAAGCTCACCGCCGCTTCACAGGTGTACGAAACCACGGTGGACAATGCGTCCGGCGATTTCACCCATGACATCAACCTTGAAGTCGATCACGCGTTTCGGACCTGGCTCATCGGCATCCTGAAGCTCGGCTATGGCACCGACGACTATGCCGGCTCAGGTCTCACCGACAATCGCTACTTCGTCTCAATCGGCGCGACCTATAAATTCAATCGCGAGTGGTGGCTACGGACGGAATTGCGGCAGGATTGGCAGACCGCTTCGCAACCAGGCAACTCCTACACCGCGACATCGATTTTGCTCGGTCTACGCTGGCAGCGCTAGCCGAGGATTTTTTTGATCTCTTCGCGAAAGCCCGGTGCGATGTCTTCGCGCGCCAGTGCATACGACACGTTGGCGGCGAGAAAGCCGACCTTCGAGCCGCAGTCGAAGCTGCGGCCGTCGAATTTCAAGCCGTAAAACGGTTGGGTTCGCGACAGCGCGATCATCGCGTCGGTGAGCTGAATTTCGCCGCCGGCGCCGCGGTCCTGGGTCGCCAGCAGATCGAGGATTTCGGGTTGCAGGATATAGCGTCCGGTGAGGATGAGGTTCGACGGCGCCCGCTCCCGCGGCGGCTTCTCCACCATGCTGGTGATCGAGAACAGCTTGCCCTTGGACGCGCCGACGCCGACCACGCCATATTGGTCGACCCGATCGAGCGGTACTTCTTCGACGGCGACGATGTTGGCGCGCTCGCCGATCTCGCGTGCTGCGTCGATCATCTGCGCCAGGCAGCCGCGCTCGTGTTGCACCAGCACGTCCGGCAGCAGCAGCGCGAACGGCTCATTGCCGAGCAGCTCCCGCGCGCACCATACCGCGTGGCCAAGCCCGAGCGGCTCCTGCTGGCGCGTGAAACTGGTCGTTCCGGGTGCCGGCAGATCATGCCGCAGCTGGTCGAGCGCTTTTTGCTTCTGCCGCTCCAATAGCGTCATTTCCAGTTCGACCTGGCGGTCGAAATGATCCTCGATGACGCCCTTGTTTCGGCCAGTGACAAAGATGAAATGCTCGATGCCGGCCTCGCGGGCCTCATCGACGACGTGCTGAATGAGCGGCCGGTCGACCACCGGCAGCATTTCCTTCGGCATGGCTTTGGTCGCGGGCAGGAAGCGGGTGCCGAGCCCGGCGACGGGAAAGACGGCTTTGCGGACGAGTTTCATGTTTTGCTGTTGGCGATCAAAAGGGCAGGAGGGGTGAGACGCTTTATTGCCTAAATCGTTGTGCAAGCGAAAAGCAAACCTGCATTGGAACACTCTTGAAGTCGCGTCCACCTATTACCGCAAGCAGGTTGCCGGTCCATGAACGACACCTGTCGCGGTCCGGTTGCGGAGGATTAGATGTTAAAGCGGCGGTAACATAACCGATGTCCATTGCTGCGCCCGCAGGGCGAACTCGACCCTGGGCGAGACGATCAGAGTCACTCATGGCAATTTTTGCGCCACTCTTTCGCCTTACCGCGGCAGCGCTGATTACAATTAGCATGGCTGATGCCGCGGTGGCGCAGGACAAGCCCGGTAATTGGCTAACGCGGTTACTCCAATCGCCGACAACCGCCGCGGTTCCGGCTCCGGCGGCTGGAACGCGAGAATGGAGCGGCCAATCGGGGGCGTCGGGCCATCCGTTAATGACGGCCGACGCGATTCGCGCCGCTGCCGCCGATTTCAGCAATTGCCTCGCCGGATTGTGGCCGCAGGCGGAGCGGCGAGGCGTCAGCCGCGCCAATTTCGAACGCTACACTGCCGGGCTGACGCCAGACCTCAGCATTATGGATTTGCTGGATGCTCAGCCGGAATTCAACAAATCGACTTGGGACTATCTCGATTTGCTGGTCAGCGACGATCGCATCGCGCGCGGGCGCGAGCTATTGACGCAGTACGCGCAGGTTTTCGCCGCCGCCGAGCGCACCTATGGCGTCGATCGTCACATCGTCGCGGCGATCTGGGGCGTCGAATCGAAGTACGGCACCATGGGCGGCGACCGCTCGGTGCTGCGCTCGACTGCAACCCTGGCCTGCGTTGGCCGCCGCCGCGATTATTTCCGCGACGAGTTCCTGTCGGCGCTTGATATCCTGCAGCGCGGCGACGTTGCGCCCGATCGTCTCGTTGGTTCCTGGGCCGGCGCTTTCGGACCGACCCAGTTCATGCCGACGTCGTTCAAACGCTTTGCGATCGATTTCGACGGCGACGGCCGACGCGATGTGGTCGACTCGATTCCCGACGTCATCGGTTCGACAGCGAACAATCTGAAAACGGACGGCTGGGCGAGCGGGGAGCGCTGGGGATATGAGGTCGTCCTGCCGCCGAACTTCGACTATCTCCTCGCCGACCGGTCGCGGCAGTTGTCGGTCGGGCAATGGCAGGCGCTCGGAATCCGGCGGGCGAACGACAAGCCTTTCCCCCACCTTTCTGATCGCGCCGATGTCTTCCTGCCGGCCGGTGCGCGCGGGCCGGCCTTCCTGCTGCTGCCGAATTTCCGCGTCATCATGAAATACAATCCGGCCGAGGCCTATGCGCTGGCCATCGGCCATCTCGCCGACCGGCTCGCCGGCGGCGGGCCATTCATCGCGAGTTGGCCGCGCGACGAGCGCGCGCTCTCCATCGCCGAGCGCTATGAGATGCAGCAGTTGCTGGCGCGCCGCGGCTTCGATGTCGGTGCGCCCGACGGCCTTCTCGGACCGCGCACCCGCATCGCCATCCGCAATTTCCAGGTCGCGACCGGCCAGATTCCGGACGGCTTCGCCTCTAGCTCAATCCTCGACCGCCTGCGCCAACCTTAAGCGATCGATCGGCACCAACGCGGCGTCGGATCAAAAGGCCTGCCATCGGTCGTATCAGGGCGCGTATCCATAAATCGAGCTTGATTGGTGCGTCTGATTGATGTCCGCTACACTCCGAAATGTTGCGATGGGCCCATGAGCCAACATTGACGCAGCGCGAGCACAGTTGCGTGCGCGTCCGATTTCTCGCACTTATTCTCACTGCGCTATTAGACTAGATGCGCCCCGACTTTTTGTGACCGGCGGCGGATTCCACTTGCCAGTAAGCGCATCTGACTTCGGAGCGTAGAGGCGCATCGTCAGGTTGAATGGACCTTTCGGAGAAGGAAGCCAGTTGGCCTCCTTGTTGTTGCCCGGGTTATTGTTCTGGAAATAAAGGTCGAGCGATCCGTCGCCATTGTATTTGAAGGGCATCCAACTGCTGACCGCGAAGCGATTGAGGCTGTTCGCCACTTGGTAGCCCTCACTATCATAGAGCGTGACCGACCAGAACGCATTCACTGGCGGCAGAGACGCTTTGTCAAAGTGGAGCGTGTACTTGTTCGCCCCATCAAGTGGCTTGCCGGTTTCGTCACCGAGATTGAGCGGATAGATGGCGTCCCCGGGCAGGTTCGCGCCCAGACCCACTTGCGCAACGATGGCGCGCTTGAGGTAATAGTTGCCATAGACGCCCATGGTGTCGGTGTTCATCGACCAGCCATTCGCGACGCGCGCTATCGTCGGTATTTTCCACTCCATGAGTTGCTGAGCATCTTCCCGAGCCGACACAAGCGCCTTTTGAATGGCAGGATCGGCCTTGTCGAAGTCGAAGCTTTTGCCCGGTTGGATGCCGATCTTCTTCAGTTGAGCAATCATCGGCTGATCAGTGATGTGCGGCGGGTTCACCTTGAGAAGCTCGGCGGCGTAAGCGAAGTAGCGGCCCGCCGGCATCGTATCGACCCGAATTTTCGGCGGCGTTTTCATGTCGACACTCGGATCGACCTTGACAATCACCGGCTGGGGCGGCTTGCCCCATTGCGAAAGCGGCGTGACCGTGTAACCGGCCTGAATTTTGTGAACCGCATCATAATCCGGCGGCCCGTCAGTCTTGGTGCGCCCAATGATCACCATGTAGGGAGTGGGCGCGTCGATACGTTGGGTATCCTTAGGAAGCTTGAACTCCTCAATCGCCCGGTCACGCAGATCAGGTCGCCAACCCTGTGGTGCGATCAAAAACGTCTGAGCCTGCGTACCAGTCGTTCTCCAGCCGGGAGAAGCGAACACGTCAGTCCACGCGTCGAGCATCGGCAAGAGAAAATAACGGCCATTGGTGTCGGGCGAAGAAACGACCATGGGTTCCTTCGTGAGATCCAGGTATGCAATGGAATAGAGCGTGTCAAAATTGACCCGAACGACGAATTTGTTGTCGGCGCTCGGATAGGCTGCGGCGCTCGCAAAAGTGTTCATAGGCGCCTTTAGCGGAACTTTATCGGGCTCAATGTTGGTGGAGTAAAGCCGCGTGACGTCAAATGAAATCAGCGGATAGAAATACAAATACGCGTTTACGCCAATGGCGTGCGCCTCCTCCTCGGTGATGGCGCTCTGAGCCTGCGCGGCGAGTGAAAGGACGGGACCAAAAAGAACGCCAACTATCAAGGCAATTGCGCATTTACTCATGTGAGCTCCCTGCAAATTGGACCCGCCAGCGCCGCGCTATGGTAGCATAAACGTCGCCTTGGGGGGTCATGGCGGGCATGACCGGTCAAGTCGGTACGTCAGCTTTCACCTTGTAAACGAATCGGACTGATTGGCGCGGGGTCGGCAATTCATTTGTGATAGCCCCTAAAATCATCGCCGGGCTTGATGTTGGGGTATTGCTTTACGCTGCGCTCATATTCTTCGATGAGCTTGAAATCCGGCGCCAGCATCCAGCCGTTCGTCAGATCCGTGTAGAACAAGTTGCTGATGGCTGATCGCGTCGGGGCGTTGCGCTTCGACATTGTAGTTGTTGAACCGAATGCCCTCATTGGCCAGCTTGTCGATGCGCGGAGTGGGTATCGTCCCGCCGTATACGCTAAAATTTCCCCAGCCGACGTTGTCCACGAGGATGAACACGACATTGGGCTTCTTGTCTTGAGCTAGTGCCGGGGGCAACAGCAAACGCCAACGACGTGACAAAAGCGCAGCCGAACATTTGGATCGCGCGCTCGTACCTCATCACTCTCCCCCCAATGTTGGACGCAAATCCATCGGCGCGACGTTGGCCGTCATTCCCGGATTAGGTAGCAGATGTTGTACGCGATTTTTCGGCGCTGCGTCTTTTGGGCAACTTAGGACCAGATTCGGACGGACCTGGCCAAAAAGCGGTTAGAGAGCCTAATCGGTCCGCATAACATGGCTGGGTCGCCCCCGGGCCGACGGAGCAGGCGACCGTGACGGGGCGAAGATGAAACAGATCATAGCGCATCCAGGGTCAAAAATTAGCCGGCAGGCTGTTCTTGTTCGCGCAATTCGATCGGGTATTGTTTGCAGCGCCGTCACGCTCGCGGCAGTTTTGTCGGTCCCAGAAATTTCGTTCGCCGACGAAGGCGGGGTGAGCTTCTGGGTGCCGGGACAGTTCGGCAGTCTTGCGGCAGTGCCCCAGGGGCCGGGCTGGTCGTTTGCTGCCGTGAACTACTACAC
>JBAUGC010000096.1:0-24707 GCA_049679485.1 Xanthobacteraceae bacterium | reverse complement strand
CGGCAAGCTTGATTGCGCTTTCAACAATGCCGGTATCATCAGCGATCTCGCTGAGCCGGTTTCAAACTATAGCTTGACGGAGTGGGAACGCGTCATCCGGGTCAATCTGACCAGCATGTTCCTGTGCATGAAGTACGAGACCCGCGCCATGTTGCAGACCGGCGGCGGTGCGATCGTGAACACCTCTTCGGCGTTGGGCCAGGTCGGGCAGTACAACATGCCGTCTTATTGTGCGTCGAAGGCCGGTATTCTCGGACTGACACGGGCGACCGCGCTCGATTACGCCACCAAAAATATCAGGGTGAACGCGATCATGCCGGGCGTCATCGAAACGCCGATGACCAAGGAGGGCGTGTTCGTGAAGATGCCGGGACTGGAACAAATTTTGCTGGCTCAGCACCCGATCGGCCGTTTTGGCCGGCCAGAGGAGGTGGCGAGCGCAGCGCTTTTTCTCTGCTCCGATGCCGCCTCCTTCATCACCGGGCACGCGCTCGCGGTCGACGGTGCGAATATGGCAATCTGATCCGCGCCTGGAAGACATGGTTGGGAAACGAGAAAATGCCCGACATGCGGGCAAAGCAGGGGCTTCTTGGTGGCCAGCAGCGTGGACGATGATGAAGAGGTGACCGAGGGCGTTCGCGGTCGGTCCACCGTCAAATCGGCCGACCGTGTCCTTACTCTCTTTGAACTCCTGGGGCGCTGGGGGCGCGAAATGTCCCATACGGAAATCGCGGACATTATGGGCATTCCGAAAAGCAGCCTGAGCCAGCTCTTGAGGAATCTTGTCGGGCGCGGCTGGCTTGGCTACTCGTCCGAGACCAGAGGATATGTCCTCGGACCCGCCATCATCGACCTCGCGCGCGGCGCCGCCCAGGCACAAGATGTTGTCGCGCTGTCCGGGCCGGTGTTGGCGGAGCTTGCGGCGGCGACCAACGAAACGGCGGCCTTCAACGTGTTGCGCGGCGACCTCGGCGAAACCGTAGCGACCGTGCTTGGCAGTGAAACATTGTTGGCGGTGATGCGGCTTGGCCAACGGTCGCCGCTCTACACCACTTCATACGGCAAGGTGTTGCTGGCCTATCTGCCCGACGAGATGCAGGAGGACTATCTGGCCCGGGTCAAGCTTGTGCCGATGACGCCGAAGAGCATTGGCTCGCTGAAGGAGCTGCGCGCGCAGCTTCAAAACATCCGGCGAGGGGGCGTCGCTTACTCCTTCGAAGAACACGTGCCGGGGATCGTGGGCACTGCACGGCCCGTATTCGCACCGGACGGCAATGTGGTCGGCGCGATCAGCATTGCGAGTGCGGCGATCCGTTACGACAAACGATTGGGAGCGCAAATTTCCGAAGCGATCGCGCAAGCGGCCACAAAGCTGTCGCAGCAATTGCGCCTCGCTACGCTTGCCAAAGGCGCGCCGATATCGCCATCGCTGAAAATCAGCGAGAAAGTCTGGCCGCAAGCGGAACAAAAATAGTTTGCCTCAGTTCCGCCGTTGATGTGCAAAATCAAGATTGATTAACGACGCGCACGGCGTCTTTTTCTGGCCACCATACCATCAAGATTTTTCCGAAGACGTAGTGCTGTTTGCCGCGGGGCGACAGCGCGTCGGGGTAAGGTGGAGTTCCATATGAAATTTCGTGTTTTCGTTGCCGGCGCATTTGTCGCCGCTCTGTGCATAGGTTCTGCGGAAGCGGCTGATCTGCCGCCGGCGCCTGCACCGGCTCCGGTTGCGCCCGTGGCCTACGCTCCGGCCGCGATCTACAACTGGAGCGGATTCTATATCGGCGCGCACGCCGGCGGCGATTTTGGCAATTCGTCGTGGACTGATCCGTTCACCGGAGCGAGCAATACGTTCAGCAGCACGGGCTTTTTGGGCGGTGCGCAGGTCGGCGCCAATTATCAGCTCAACATGCTGGTGCTCGGCGTCGAGGGCGATTTCAACTGGACCAACCTCAAGGGCAGCGGCACTGATTCGATCGGCGATTCTCTGAACACCGGCGTGAACTGGACGTCGACCGTCACCGGCCGCATCGGCGCGGCCTTCGACCGCTTCCTGATTTACGGGAAGGGCGGTGTTGCGTTCGCGCAGGATCAAAGCAGCTTCACTGACACCTTTGCCAACAGCGCGAGCACCGCGTTCATGCGCACCGGCTGGACGGCCGGCGCCGGCCTGGAATACGGCATCACCAGGAACTGGTCGGCGAAGATCGAGTACGACTATCTGAACTTCGGCCCGCAGATTTTGAATTTCACCACGCCGACCACTCCGCTGTACAGCTCGAACGCCGGTCTCGCTATCCAGGAAGTCAAAGCGGGCATCAACTTCCGCTTCGGCGGTCCGTGATGCGCGGTATGCTAGTCAATCCTGATATGCGCCGCTTCGATGACCGGGTTCCATCGGGCGAGGTCGGCATCGATGCGGGCGCGGAATTCGGCTGGCGTATCGGGGATCGGCTCCATCAGCTGGGCGGCGAGTTTTTCGCGGATCGCCGGCGAGGTGATGGCGTCGCGGACGAGCCGGCCGATGCGCTCGACCGTCGCCGCGGGCAAGCCCGCAGGACCGATCAGGCCCATCCAGGCGTCCGCTTCAACGTCGATGCCGGACTCCTTTAGCGTCGGAATATTCGGCAATAACGCCGACCGTTCGGCGGTCGACACCGCAAGGATTTTCACCGACCCGCTGCTCACCTGGGGCACTACCGAAATCGCCGGCAGGCAGGCCATTTGCACTTCATTGCGAATAAGGGCGGTCACCGCCTGCGGTGAGGATGCATAAGGCACGTGCACGAGCTGCGTGCCGCTTTTGATCGCGATCGCCTCCATGGCAAGCTGCGACAGCGATCCGGTGCCAATCGAGCCGAAATTGTACTTGCCGGGATTGCGCCTGATCAGATCCACCAGTTGCGGCACACTGCTGACGCCGAGACCGCTGTTGATGGCGAGCACGCTCGGCTGCGTCACCAGCATTGTGATCAGTGCGAGATCCTTGCTCGGATCATAGGGAAGCTTGCGAAACAGGAGCGTGTTGATCGCGAGCGGCCCGCCGATGCTCACGCCGATGGTTGCGC
This sequence comes from Xanthobacteraceae bacterium, assembly GCA_049679485.1. Lineage (GTDB taxonomy): Bacteria > Pseudomonadota > Alphaproteobacteria > Rhizobiales > Xanthobacteraceae > BOG-931. The sequence goes on along the minus strand of JBAUGC010000096.1, from coordinate 21,639 downwards.
CGTCGGGCGCCGCTTTGGCGACTGCGTCGGTGCCGATATTGCCACTGGCGCCCGGCCGGTTCTCGACGATGAACGTCTGGCCGAGTTTCTGATGCAGGTTATCGGCAATCAGGCGTGCAACGAGATCGGGTGTTGATCCCGCGCCGAATGGCACGATTAATCTTACGCTCTTTCCTGGCCAATCCTGCGCCAAAGCAGGGAGGGCGAGCAGGATTAACACGAACGTGGCGATGATTCGTTTCATTGGAGCATTGTTATTCGTTTTCTGAGGCTCGATCACTGTCCTACTTTGCCGCGGACGGCCTGTCGCGGCAGCAAAATATCAGCACCGATCGCGGCATATCGCCTTCGATGGCCCAAGCCTCCTCATTGACAACCAAAGCGCGCTCGCCATGATCCGCCCTCACCGGGGCCGGCGACATCAAACGCTCGCGCGCCCTCAATTGCCAAGCTGGGCGTGGATCATGGGCCTCACCATCGAGATCATCGGGCTGATCGTGTTTCTCGGCGCGCATGTGTTCGTCTCCATGCGCGGCGAACGAGAAGCTTTAATCAAACGGCTCGGCCGCGGACCTTATCTGGGCCTGTTCTCACTGGTCTCGATCGTTGGCCTCGTTTTGATCGGCTACGGCTTCGCGCGCTACCGCGCCGAAGGCATGATCCCGCTATGGTATCCGCCGGCGTGGACGCGCCAGATCGTGGTCGCGCTGATGTGGCCGGCAAGCATTGCGGTCGTCGCCGCCTACATTCCCGGCGACATCAAGCGCGTGCTCAAACACCCGATGCTGGTTGGCGTTAAGCTCTGGGCGTTTGCGCATCTCTGCGCCAACGGCGACGTCGGCGGCATCATCCTGTTCGGGTCGGTGCTGGCGTGGGCGGTTTACGATCGCATCACGCTGAAGCGCCGGACCGATCCCGGCGCGCCGCCGATTCCCGCGGGCGGCCGGCGAAACGACATCATCGCAATTGTCGTTGGTACCATTCTCTATCTGGCGCTTGGCTTCGTGTTTCATCCCATCGTCATCGGCCTGCCGGCGTTCGGAACGCCAGCGCTCGGACACTGACGCATGTCGGTGCATGAGGGGATACGGCGGTTCACCGCTCCGGACATTCGAGCGCGCAAGAATGGCGAGCCGATTGTTTGCTTGACGTCCTATCACGCGCACACTGCCCGCATTCTCGACGGCTACTGCGACGTCATTTTGGTCGGTGATTCGCTCGGGATGGTGATGCACGGGCTCGAAACCACCGTGCCGGTCACGCTCGACATGATGATCCTGCAAGGTCATGCGGTGATGCGCGGTTCGAAGCGGGCGCTGGTGATCGTTGACCTGCCGTTCGGTTCTTACGAGGCCTCCAGGGAACAGGCGTTTGCGTCGGCAGCGCGCGTACTGAAGGAAACCGGCTGCGGCGCCATCAAGATCGAGGGCGGCCGCCGCATGGCCGACACCATCGCGTTTTTGGTCGAGCGCGGCGTTCCGGTCATGGGCCACGTCGGTTTGACGCCGCAGGCGATCAACACCATCGGCTCGTTCCGCGCCCAAGGCCGCGACGAAAGCGATTGGGCGCCGATCGAAGCCGATGCGCGGGCGGTGGCCGATGCCGGCGCGTTTGCCGTCGTGCTGGAAGCGATCGCCGAGCCGCTCGCCCGCCGCATCACCGGCGACGTTGCAATACCCACAATCGGCATCGGCGCTAGCGTCGCCTGCGACGGCCAGATCCTCGTGCTCGAGGACATGCTCGGACTTTCACCCCGGGTGCCGAAATTCGTCAAACGGTTCGGCGAGCTCGGGCCTTCAATCGAGCGAGCGGTGAAAAGCTATGCCGAAGAGGTCAGGGCGCGGAATTTTCCGGGTTCCGACCACGTCTACGCCATGCGGAAGAAGAAATCATAATCGCCGGAGGAAGCCGGTGGTGTCGGCGCGTTAGAGATTGCCGCCAGCTGTCCGCTGAGTTGACGTCAACGACTGCAAAATCGCCGCAGGAAGCGCCGGGGCTTTGCCTTGCTCGCGCCACATGCTTATTCTAGCTCGCAGGCGGTTCTCCGAGCCTAACCGCCCGGAATTCCTTAACTTTGTAGTTTCAGGGTTCGTCACGCTAGCCGCCTCTTGCTTCGCGAGGGTGGCGGGCTTCGGCGAACCGGGTGCTGGGGGAAGTCCGTGTCCGATATTTTTCAGGAAGTAAACGAGGAAGTACGCCGCGAACAGCTGAAAAAGCTGTGGGAGCGCTACGGCACGTACATCATTGCCGTTTGCATTCTCGTCATCGTCGCGGTCGGTGGCTGGCGCGGCTACGAGTGGTGGCAAACGCGACGGGCGGCGGAAGCTGGCGCGGCGTTTGAGCAGGCGGCGACGCTCGCGGAATCCGGCAAGCGCCAGGAAGCGGAGGCGGCCTTCGCCAAACTCGCAAGCGATGGCACCGCGGGCTATCGCGTCCTGTCACGGCTGCGCGAGGCCGGCGAACTGGCTCAGAGCGACCGCAAGGCTGCGGTCAAAGCTTATGACGAGATTGCCGCCGACAGGAGCGTCGGCAACGTAATGCAGGATCTGGCCGTGTTGCGCGCCGGCTTTCTGCTTGTTGACACGTCATCCTATGCCGACATGCGCACGCGGCTTGAGCCGTTGACCGCGCCCGAGCGGGTTTTCCGGCACAGCGCGCGCGAACTATTGGCGCTGTCCGCCTGGAAGGAAGGCGACATGGGCGCGGCGCGGCAATGGACCAACATGATCACGAGCGATCCGCAAACGCCCGCCGGTGCGCGCAGCCGCGCCGAAGTCTTGAGTGAGCTGATTGCGGCGAGCGGCAAAGGCTGAGAGCAGGTGCCGACGCGACGAACTCCTTCGCTGGTCTGGATCGGCTCGGCGCTGGCATTAGGGCTTGTGCTTGGCGCCTGCACGCCCGGCGGCCAGTTCGATCCGACGGAGATGCTGTCGTCCGACGTATTCAGCAGCAAGAAAAAGCTCGCCGGCGAACGCGAGCCGCTGTTCCCGAACGGTGTGCCCGGCGCGGAAACCGGCGTGCCGCCTGATTTGGTCAAGGGCTACCAGCCGCCGCCGGAGCAGCCGCAGTCGGCGGACAACGCCGAAGTCCCGCCTGCGCCCAAGCCCGCGGCGATACCGGCAACTTCGAAGCCGAAGCCCAAACCGAAGCCAAAATCAAAACCTGCGGTCGCTCGTGCGCCGGCGTCATCGCCGGCTCCGGCCCCGGTTTCCGCGGCTCACGATCCGGCTTGGGATCGGGCTCCGGCGTCGGCGCCGCAGGCCGCTCAACCGGCCTGGCCGAACCCGCCGCAATCGACATCGGGGCAAACCAACTGGCCCGCGCCGGGCCAACCCGCGCAGCCTGCTTGGCCGGCCGCACCTCCAGGCCAAGCTCAACAGACGACGCAGCCCGCGCAACCGAATCCATCGGCACCCGGCACCTATTCACGCTGACCCCGCCGGGATAGAGAGCCGCATGCGGCGCCTTTGCGCCGCATCGTTGTTGGCTCTTGCCGTCAGATAGCGCCATACCCTTTAGCGCCATACCCTTTAGCGCCATGTCCTTCACGCTTGCCATTGTCGGTCGGCCCAACGTCGGAAAATCGACGCTGTTCAACCGTCTTGTCGGGGCGCGGCGCGCCCTCGTCGACGATCGCCCGGGGGTGACGCGCGACCGTCGTGAAGGGGAAGGGAGGCTCGGAGACCTATCCTTCAGGGTTATCGATACGGCCGGGCTCGAAGATGCCGACCGCGATCGGGAGAGCCTTTCAGCAAGGATGCAGGCGCAGACGGCGGCGGCCCTGGTGCAAGCCGACGCTGTACTCTTTCTGGTCGATGCGCGCGCGGGTGCAACGGCGGCGGATCGGGCGTTCGCCGACCTCGTGCGCAAATCGGGCAAGCCCGCGATTGTCGTCGCCAACAAGAGCGAGGGTCGCGCCGCGGAGGCGGGCGTGCTTGAATCTTACGCGCTCGGCCTCGGCGATCCGGTCGCCATCAGCGCTGAACACGGTGAGGGCTTGGCCGGTCTCTACGATGCGCTCCGGGTAGCACTGCCCGAAGCGACCGCGGAAGAGAATGCGGCGGATGCCGCGACGCCTTCTGAAGACGCCGAGAAGCCGATCCGCATCGCGGTCGTCGGCCGCCCCAACACCGGCAAATCGACGCTGATCAATCGCCTGCTCGGCGAAGAGCGGCTGCTGACCGGACCCGAAGCCGGCATCACCCGCGATGCCATCGCCGTCGATCTCACATGGCAAGGCCGGCGGTTGCGGATCCACGATACCGCCGGATTGCGCCGCCGGTCTCGCGTCGCCGAGAAGCTCGAGAAACTGTCGACCGCCGACGCGCTCAACGCGATCCGCTTTGCCGAAGTGGTCATCGTGCTGGTCGATGCCGAGGCGCCGTTCGAAGAGCAGGACACCCGGATCGCCGATCTCGTCGAGCGCGAAGGCCGCGCTATTGTTATCGCCATCAACAAAGTCGATCTGGTTGAGCGACAGCCCGGCGTCCGGGTGCGGCTGCGCGAAATAGCCGATCGCGTGTTGCCGCAGATCAAGGGCGTGCTGGTAGTTCCGTTGTCCGCGCGCACGGGTGAAGGCCTCGATCGGCTGATGGCGGCGGTGATGGAAAGTTATGCCGTCTGGAACCGGCGCGTTCCGACCTCGGCGCTTAACCGCTTCCTGAGCGAAGCGGTGAGCGCCCATCCGCCGCCGGCAATTTCCGGCAGGCGCGTGCGGCTCGACTACATCACGCAGCCGAAGGCGCGGCCGCCGACGTTCGTTCTGTTTTCATCACGTGCCTCGTCGCTCCCTGAGACCTATCGCCGCTATCTGGTCAACGCCTTGCGCGAAGCATTCGCGCTGCCGGGCACGCCGATCCGGCTCACGATGCGCGCCAAGGCCAATCCTTATGCGGGCCGAAAGCGTCGCCGCTGATGGAGAAGTCCGCAGCCGAACCGAGCGCGAAGCTCGGAGTGTTGCGGCGCGAGGCCGCCTTCGCCTTCATCTTTGCAACTGTGCTGCTCGACATGCTCGCCATCGGCATCGTCATTCCGGTGCTGCCGAAGCTCGTGGTCGATTTCGTCGGCGGCGATACCGAACAAGCGGCCAAGATCTTCGGTATCTTCGGTACTGCATGGGCGCTGATGCAGTTTCTGTTCTCGCCGTTTCAGGGCGCGCTGTCTGATACTTTTGGCCGGCGCCCGCTGATTGTCATTTCCAACTTTGGCGTTGGTCTCGATTATGTCCTGATGGCGCTGGCGCCGACGCTTGGCTGGTTGTTCGTCGGGCGCGTCATCTCGGGCATCACCGCGGCGAGCATCGCAACCGCTTACGCCTACGTCGCCGACGTGACGCCGCCCGACAAACGCGCCGCGCGCTTTGGTCTGCTCGGCGCGGCTTTCGGCGCCGGCTTCGTGCTTGGCCCGGCGCTCGGTGGACTCGCTGGCAGCATTTCTCCACGGTTGCCGTTCTGGATTGCTGCGGGTCTAAGTCTTGCCAACGCGTTCTACGGTTTTGTCGTGCTGCCGGAATCGCTGTCGCCCGCGCGCCGCGCAGCGTTTCGCTGGCAACGGGCCAATCCCTTTGGCGCGCTCGTGCTGCTGCGTTCGCACGCCGAGTTGTTCGGGCTAGCAGTCGTCAATTTCTTCGGCAATCTTGCGCACGCCGTGCTGCCGAGCATCGGCGTTCTCTACATGCTGTATCGCTATAGCTGGGACGAAAGCACGGTCGGCTTGACGCTTGCCGCGGTGGGTATGGCCTCGATCATCGTCCAGGGGGGCGTCGTCGGGCCGGTTACAAAACGGATCGGCGAGCGCGCCGCGTTGCTGGTTGGACTTGTGTTCGGCGTTGTCGGCTTTCTGTTTTTCGCGCTCGCCCGAAACGGCGCGGAATTCTGGATCGGCATTCCGCTGATGGCGCTATGGGGACTGGAAGGCCCGGCCTGTCTGGCATTGATGAGCCGCTTTGTCGGCGCCGACGAACAGGGCCAATTGCAGGGCGCCAATTCCAGTATCAGCGGCATTGCCAATCTGTTCGGGCCGGGACTTTTTACTCAGGTTTTCGCGGTTGCGATCGGTACCGCGGCGAGCTGGAATCTTCCCGGCGCGCCATTTCTGATTGCCGCGGTGCTGCTCGCAGTTGCGGCCGTCGTCGCCTGGAACGTCACGCAGCGATAATTATGCGGGTTGCGTGAACTTCAGGAGCTTTCCGGCGCGGAAATCGTACAGCTTGCCGGTTTCAGTAAAGCTCGGCAGACAAAGGGCGAGAATTTTTTCCGCGACCTGTTCGGGTGTCGGCAATATCAACGGGTCTTCGCCGGGCATGGCCAGAGCGCGCATGCGGGTGCGGGTCGGGCCCGGATTGAACAGATTGACGCGCACCGTCGTCGAGCTGGTTTCGTCGGCGTAGGTTCGCGCCAGCGCATCGAGTGCAGCCTTGGAAACCGAATATGGCGCCCAGTAGGCGCGGGCGATGGTGGCGATACCGGATGTAATGAAAACGGCGCGGCCCGCGTCGGACCGCTTGAGCAAGGGGTCCATGGCGCGAATGAGATGCCAGTTAGCGGTGACGTTGACCGCCATCATGTCATCCCAGGCTTTCGGCTCGATGTGATCGAGCGGTGAGGGCACGCCGCCCATCGCGGCATTGCCGACCAGCACGTCGAGCCGCCGGTAGCGTTCGTTCAACGCTGCGGCAAGTTTATAGAGCCCGCCGTAATCACGGATGTCGAGCGGCGTCAGCGTCGCCGAACTGCCGGCGGTCCGAATCGCATCGTCAAGCTCTTCGAGCCCGCCGACGGTCCGCGCTACCGCGACCACATGCGCGCCGGCGCGGGCCAATTCCAGCGCTGTCGCATAACCGATGCCCCGCGAGGCGCCGGTAACGAGCGCAATCCGGTCAGCGAGCGGTGAGAGCATTCCTCAGCTCGCCTCGGCGAGCAGCGAGAGCTGATGCGGCGGAGCGTCCTGCGCCGTGCGGTCGGTAAGCGGTGTCGGGTACTCGCCGGTAAAACAATGGTCGGTGAATTGCGGACGCACCGGATCGCGCGCTTTTTCGCCCATGGCGCGGTAGATGCCATCGACCGAGAGGAAGGCGAGCGAGTCGGCGCCGATGAACTGCCGCATGCCTTCAAGGTCGTGCGTGGCGGCGAGCAGCTTGTCCTGCTCCGGCGTGTCGATGCCGTAATAGTCGGGATGCGTGATCGGCGGTGAAGCGATGCGGAAGTGCACTTCGCGGGCGCCGGCATCGCGCATCATCTGCACGATCTTCACCGACGTCGTGCCGCGCACGATCGAGTCATCGATCAGCACAATACGCTTGCCGCTTACGACGGCGCGGTTGGCGCTGTGCTTGAGGCGGACGCCGAGCGCCCGGATCTGCTGCGTCGGCTCGATGAAGGTGCGGCCGACATAGTGATTGCGGATGATGCCCAGCTCGTAGGGAATGCCGGACGCCTGCGCGTAGCCGATCGCTGCAGGGACGCCGGAATCGGGCACCGGAATCACGACATCGGCGGGGGCGGGCGCCTCGCGCGCAAGCTCAGCGCCACAAGTCTTGCGAACGTCGTAGACGCTGCGGCCGCCGATGATCGAGTCCGGCCGCGAGAAATAGATATATTCGAAGATGCAGGGGCGGGGCGGCATCGCCGGAAACGGCTTGTGCGAATGGGCGCCGTCTTCGTCGAATATCAGAACTTCGCCGTTTTCCACGTCGCGGATGTATTGCGCACCGATGATGTCGAGCGCGCAGGTCTCGGAGGCGAGGATCGGGCAGCCGTCGAGCTTGCCGAGAACCAGCGGCCGGATGCCAAGCGGATCGCGGGCGCCGACCAGTTTCTTGTTGGTGAGGCCGACGAAGGCGTAGGAGCCTTCGAGCGCACGCAGCCCCTCAATAAAGCGATCGACGAAACGGTTGCGGTGCGAGCGGGCCACCAGGTGAAGAATCACCTCGGTGTCGGTCGTCGACTGCATCATGGCGCCCTCGCGCACAAGCTGGCGCCGCAAGGTCAGGCCATTGGTGAGATTGCCGTTGTGGCCGATGGCAAAGCCGCCGGCGTTTAGTTCGGCGAATAGCGGCTGCACGTTGCGCAGGATGGTCTCGCCGGTCGTCGAATAGCGCACATGACCGACGGCGGCGTTGCCCGGCAGGCGATCGATCACCTCACGGCCGGAAAAAGCGTCGCCAACCAGCCCAAGCCGGCGTTCGGAGTAAAAGCGCTTGCCGTCGAACGAAACGATGCCGGCGGCTTCCTGGCCGCGGTGCTGTAAGGCGTGCAGGCCGAGCGCGGTAATGGCGGCGGCGTCGGGGTGGCCGAAGATACCGAACACGCCGCACTCTTCACGGAGGCGATCTTCGTCGAGATCAAGCCGGCCAGGTTCCGTCACGTTCGGCGTCTCGATTCTCAATGCGGTGTTCCTTTGGTTTCAAGCAATTGCCGCATACCAACCCGGCTGGAACGATCGTAACCGGCTTGACCGCCGGCGGGAGTATCGACGTCGCTGCGCTGATCTGGCGCGTTGTCCGGGCTATCGGTGTCCTCTGGACGCGGCTTCTTCAGCCTCTTTAAGATGGTGGCTTCGGCGTTCTCCGGCAATTGGTCCTTGAGCCATTCACCGGTGCTGCTTAGCACAACCCTGGATTTGGCATGCAGCACCCATTCCGGCTTGCTGCGGTCTGGTACCAGCCAGTCGAAGAACATATAGGCGACCACGACGATAATCAGCCCGCGGCCGAGCCCGAACAGGAAGCCGAGGGTGCGATCGAGCGCGCCGACCCGGCTGTCGAGCACCATGTCGGAAATCCGCACGGTCAGAATCGAGACCACCAGCAGGGTGATCAGAAAGACGCCGCCGATCACCGCAACGGTGGCGACCACGTCATTGTTGAAGTACTGCTTGGCAAGCGGCAGCAGCTTGGAATACGCGTACAGCGTCGCGCCGGCGGCCAGTATCCAGGCAATGATCGAAAGAATTTCGCGCATGAAGCCGCGCACCATGGCGAGCACGGCCGACACGAGCATGATGACGATCAGCCCGATATCCAACAGCGTAATCGGCATGGTGTGCTAGTCCGCTCGCTTGCCCGTAGGATCGGCGGGGTGCGCAGGGGCCCGAATGCAGAGTCGGCCGCGTGTATAGCCGGAGCGGGGGTCACAGTCATCTGGCTTCTCGTGCGCTCAACAGTCTCATCTTAATCACAAGCGAGTAGGCCGATTCCGAGGGCAAATACGATTTCGGATTACCCGTCCGGCCGCCCTACGCGCCGCAGCGCTGGCGCGCCGTCGCGTGCAATTTCGGCAACCAGATTCGCAAGCGTACCGATGGTTGAGAGCACAAATCCTTGGGGAGCTTCGGCACGCGCCGCCTCTGGCACGGTCGCGCGCGCGAAACCGAGTTTCTGCGCTTCCTTCAGTCTCGCCGCAGTCTGCGCCACAGGTCGCACGGCACCGGACAGCGACACTTCGCCGAAATAAACGGCATCCGCGGGAAGTGGCGCGTGGGCAAGCGACGACACCAACGCCGCCGCGGCGGCGAGATCGGCCGCCGGCTCCTGCACGCGCAACCCGCCGGCAACATTGAGATAGACGTCGTGTCCGGACAGGCGAACGCTGCAATGGGCCTCTAGCACCGCTAGGACCATCGACAGCCGGCTCGGATCCCAGCCGACCACGGCGCGCCGCGGCGTACCGAGCGACGTCGGAGCAACCAGTGCCTGAATTTCCACCAGCAGCGGCCGCGTGCCCTCGATTCCGGCGAAGACGGCGGTGCCAGCGCTGCCAAGTTCGCGTTCGGAAAGAAACAGCTCGGAGGGATTGGCGACTTCGCGCAATCCGGTCCCGGTCATTTCGAACACGCCGATTTCGTCGGTCGGGCCGAAGCGATTCTTGAGCGCGCGCAGAATCCGGAATTGCTGCGAACCTTCGCCTTCGAACGAAAGCACTGCATCGACCATGTGCTCGACGACGCGGGGGCCGGCGATCTGACCGTCCTTGGTGACATGGCCGACCAGAATGACGGCCGTGCCGCTACGCTTGGCAAAACGGATCAGCTCGGCCGCGGATCCGCGCACCTGTGTGACCGTGCCGGGCGCGGCCTCAACGGTCTGCGTCCACATCGTCTGAATCGAATCAATGACGAGGAGCTGCGGCGCTTGCGCCTGCGAGAGCGTCGCTACGATATCTTCGACGGAAGTCTCCGCGGCGAGTTCGACCGCTGCATCGGCAAGGCCGAGCCGTTCGGCGCGCAGCCGCACCTGGGCCACGGCCTCCTCGCCGGAGATATAGACCGCGCGCTGACCGTGGCGCGCGTAATCGGCCGCGACTTCGATCAGCAGCGTTGATTTGCCGATGCCCGGATCGCCGCCGAGCAGGAGCACCGAGCCGCGTACCAAGCCGCCGCCGGTGACACGATTAAATTCGGCAATGCCGGAGGCAAGTCGCGGCGCCTCGTGAGTTTGGCCCTTCAGCGGCTCGACCGCGAACAGCCGCCCCTTGCGTGCAGAACGGGCCGTGGCGGCGGCGCCTTCTTCGACGAGCGTATTCCACGCGCCGCAGGCTTCACAGCGCCCGGCCCAGCGTGAAGCGGCGGCTCCGCAACTCTGGCAGACGAAATTTTGTCCGCGCGCGACCATGGGTGCGCTCCTTAGCCGCCGCGATAGACGAGATGGCTGCGCGGACCAAGCCGGGTCAGAATCTCGTAACCGATGGTGCCGGCAGACGCTGCTACTTCGTCGATAGATAAGTCCTTGCCGATAAAAGTAGCCGCGTCGCCCCGCTGCACCGGCGCGTCGGCAAGGTCGGTGACGTCGACGCAGGTAAGGTCCATGGAGATTACGCCGACGATCGGGCAGCGTTTGCCGGCGATGATGGCTGCGCCGCCGGTTTTGCCGTCGATGCCGCTGATGGAACGCAGTACGCCGTCGGCGTAGCCGAGCGCGGCGATGGCGATGCGCGAGGGCCGTCGCGCCGTCCACGCGGCGCCATAACTGACGGTTTCGCCTTGCGGCACCTTGCGCACCTGCAGGATGCGGCCGGTCAGCTCGACCACGCTTTGCATCGGATTGGCGCGCTGAGGCGTCGGGTTGATGCCATAGAGGGCAGCGCCGGGTCTTCCGATATCGAAATGCGCCGAATCGCCGAGGAAGACGCCAGCCGAATTGACCAGCGAAGCCGGGATGCCGTGATAGAGCATGCGCAGCTCGCGAAACAGCCGGATCTGGTGGGCGGTGAGCGGCTGATCCGCAATCTCAGCGCAGGCGAGGTGACTCATCAACAGCGTGATGCCGTGGTTTTCGGTCTGCGCGCGTGGCGCCAACGCGGCAGCTTCGTCCGCGGTGATACCGAGCCGGTTCATGCCGGTATCGACATGGAGCGCCGCACCGCCGCGCCAGTTGTGGGCGGCAACGAAGGCGTCCCACTCGGCCAGCTCGGTCGTGCTGTTGATCACCGGCTGGACGTTGAGTTCAGCGAACGCGTTCGCAACCTCTGGCGCAAAGCCGTTGAGCACGTAGATTGCGGCGTCGTGCGCGCGGGTGCGTGCGCGCCGCGCTTCGGCGACGTCGGCGACGAAAAAAGTTTTGCATCCGGCCTTGGCAAGCTTCGCAGTGACCGCCTCGAGACCGAGCCCGTAGGCATTGGCCTTGACCACGGCGCCGCATTCGACGGTGACAAGCCGGCGGGCAAGCGCGCGCCAGTTCGCCTCAACGGCATCGAGATCGACAGTGAGCGTCCCGCCGGTCTCAGGGTCGAGCAGGCTGGTTGCCGATTCAGGCAGCGGTTGTGCGAGTGCCATGCCGCCTTATGACCGGCGCCGCGGCGGCGGTAAAGCGGGGAGAGCAGGACGCGCTAGAAACTGGGTTGATGCGCGGTATCGAGATTGGCAAAGCGCGTAACGGCGGCGTCGAACTGCAATTCGATGGTGCCGATCGGGCCGTGACGCTGTTTGCCGATGATGACCTCGGCTTTGCCGTCGACGCGCTCACCCTCCGCCAACCATTCGGCGAATTTCTCCCGGTTCGCTTCCGTCGGTTTGCGCATCTGGTGATAATATTCCTCGCGGAACACGAACAGCACCACGTCGGCGTCCTGTTCGATCGAACCCGATTCACGCAAATCCGAGAGCTGCGGCCGCTTGTCCTCACGGGCCTCGACCTGGCGGGACAATTGCGACAGCGCGAGGATAGGAACGTTGAGCTCCTTGGCGAGCGCCTTCAGCCGGGTGGTGATCTCGGTGATTTCCTGTACCCGATTCTCGCTGGAGCGGCGCGTTGAACCCTGCAGAAGCTGCACGTAGTCGATGACCAGAAGATCGAGGCCGCGCTGCCGCTTGAGCCGGCGCGCGCGGGCGGCCAATTGCCCGATCGAGAGACCGCCGGTCTCATCGACGTAGAACGGCAGGTTCTGCAGCTCGATGGATACGTCCTTGATCTTTTCAAAGTCGGCTTCGTCGATCGCTCCGCGCCGTATCTTGTTTGAGGGAATTCCGGTCTGCTCGGAGATGATGCGGGTGGCGAGCTGTTCGGCCGACATTTCCAGTGAGAAGAAGCCAACGATGCCGCCGTTGACCGTTGCCATGTGCCCGTCAGCGCGGACTTCGCCCGCCCAAGCCTTGGCGACATTGTAAGCAATGTTGGTGGCGAGCGCGGTTTTGCCCATACCCGGGCGGCCGGCGAGGATGACCAAGTCCGAAGGCTGCAAGCCACCCATCCGGGAGTCGAGATCTGTGAGTCCGGTGGCGAGGCCCGACAGGCTGCCGTCGCGCTGATAGGCGCGGGCCGCCATGTCGACGGCCGTGGTCAGCGCCTGAGCGAAGCGCTGGAAGCCGCTCTCGTAGCGTCCCGTTTCCGCGAGCTCGAAAAGTTTGCGCTCAGCGTCTTCGATATGGCTCTTTGGGGTTGCGTCAACCGGCGCGTCGTACGCGAGGTTGACCATATCTTCGCCAATGGTGATCAGGTCGCGCCGGATCGACAGATCGTAGACGGTACGGCCGTAATCCTCGGCATTAATGATGGTGGTCGCTTCGGCGGCCAACCGTGCCAGATACTGATTGACCGACAGCCCGGCAATGTCGAGCTCCCCCGGCAGGAACGTCTTGAGCGTCACCGGGGTCGCCAGCTTTCCAGCGCGAATCAGGCTGCCGGCAAGCTCGAAAATGCGTTGATGGATGTTCTCGAGGAAATGCTTCGGCTCGAGGAAATCGGAGACACGATAGAACGCCTCGTTGTTAACGAGGATCGCGCCGAGCAGCGCCTGCTCGGCCTCGATATTGTGCGGGGGCATGCGGAACGCCGGTTCCGCGGGAGCCTGCTTGCGTGCGATCGAATCGAATGCTGCCATGGTCCCGATCAAGGGATTCGCCTGTGGCCAATTTGGGGTCACTCAACATCGCGGATCACTCGACGGACGGTGCACTGTCGAATTAACAACCGTTGTGCTTGCCACGAGCGCTTCGTCGATAGTCGAGCGGCGCGGCGATGGGAAACGCTGATTGCGGCTTTCCCCGTTACCCACTGCACATCGACCTACAAACCCCGCCGAGAGCACATAGCTCTTGACGTTCACGGTTTCGACGCGTGCCGATGCGGCGCTATTCTCCCGCCAAACGTAGCCGTTGTGTATAGCCGGCTTCGGTGTCGCGCAGCCGCGCTTCTTCGCGCGCAATGTAGTCGCGCGTCTGCGGCACAACGCGCTTGCGCTTGGTCATCTGGATCTGGAACACGACCATGTCGCTCTCACGAAATGCCATTTCCGATGAGGCCAGGTAGAACTCCCACATTCGGACGAAGCGCTGATCGTAGAGTCGCTCGACGTCCTCGCGGTGGGCGAGGAAGCGGTCGCGCCAGGCCTTGAGCGTCTCGGCGTAGTGCAGCTGCAGGATCTCGACGTCGGTGACAGTGAGCTTCGCGCGTTGGATCGCGGGCAGCACTTCCGAGAGTGCCGGGATATAGCCTCCCGGAAAGATATACTTGGCAATCCAGGGATTGGTGACGCTTGGCGGACTGCTTCGCCCGATGGTGTGCAGGAGAAAAACGCCGTCATCATCGAGCAGCTGGGCGCATTTGCGGAAAAACCTATCGTAAAAACCGACGCCGACATGCTCGAACATGCCAACCGACACGATGCGATCGAAACTGCCGGTCACATCGCGATAGTCGATCAGGCGGAAAATTGCATCCTCGGTCCGACCGCGCTCGCTCGCTCGCTGCTGCGCACGGGCGTGCTGTTCCTTTGAGAGCGTGATGCCGGTGGCGTGGGCGCCCGCGACCTCCGCAAGATAGAGCGCGAGACCGCCCCAGCCACAGCCGATGTCGAGGACATTGGCGCCCGGATTGACGAGAAGCTTTGCGGCGAGGTGACGCTTCTTGGCGAGTTGGGCGTCGTCGAGCGACTGCTCGTCAGTCTCGAAATAGGCGCAGCTGTATTGCTGGTCGGCGTCGAGAAAGAGCGAGTAGAGCCGGCCGTCGAGGTCGTAGTGGTGGGCCACATTGCGCCGCGACCGCGACCGCAGATTGAACTGCTGAACCCGGCGGAACAGGTAGCGGACCAGGCGTGTCGGCAGCGCCCATTTTGGCGCAGCAATACTTTCCTGCCGCAGCAGGATGGCGAGCGCATCCGCGATCGAGCCTTCCTCGACCACGAATGTTCCGTCCATATAAGCCTCGCCGAGTCGCAGCTCGGGATCGAGCAGGACTGCGCGTTGGGCTCTTGCGTCGGTGAAGCGCACGGCGACGGGCGGCCCGCTGCCATCGCCGAAGGCGTACCTTTTGCCGGACGCCGTGGTGACCGTAAGGGAACCGTGGCGGATAAACCGCTTGAGAAATATCGATAGTAACTGATCCAACGTCGCCTCCGCACACTCCTACACGCGCTACGCCGAATCTGCCGGTCGGCGCATATTAGCTTTTGATTCGCTGTCCTGCGGCTTATTGACTTTGGGCCAGCTGCCATCCGAGCTTGCCGTCATTAAAACAAAATCCTGCTTGACCAGCAATGCAGGGTGATGGTTCTCCCCGGGGGCTCAACGCCACTCACATTCGGCCGGTTTTGGGGTAACAAAGACCGGCCAAACCGCAGTGATTTGAGGAGCTCAGGGGTGAACTGGCGTCTCGCGCCGACGATCGGCCTCGTTGCAGTGCTGGCGCCCGCCATGGCGCACGGGCAGACCAATCTCGACCAGGGCAAGTCGGCGTCGCAAATCTTTGCCGCCGCCTGTGTCGAATGCCACAAGGCACCCCGCGGCTTGGCTAAGGGCCGGAACAGCGCCGCACTGACTGACTTTTTGCGCGAGCACTACACCACCAGCCGTGACCAGGCGGCTGCGCTTGCTGCCTACGTGCTGGGTGGTCGCGGCGCCGAACCTGTTGGAGGCACAGCGCAGGGGAAGGGTCAAAAGCCGGCAGCCGAACGGGCCGAGCGTGCCCCGCCCTCAGGCGAGGAGCCGAAGGAGCCGAAGCCGACCAAGCGCCAGGCACGGCAGTCTAAACCCGAGGAGGGGACCCGTACGGAAGCCAAGTCGGATGCAAAATCTGAGGTGAAGCCGGATATCGAACTTGTTCCTGGCGAACGGCCGCCGACGGCGACGACGCGAGGTCGGCGCAAAGAGCCGAAGACGCCTCAGTCCCCGGTGGAACCCGCTGGAGTTGCCCCTGCGCCTACTGCGGTTGTGGTAGAGCCTGCGCCAAGCACGCCGCCGAACCCGGAACCAAGCCCAGCGGCGACACCAACAACAACGCCGGAACCTTCGGCGCCGGGCGATGCCGCATCAGGCGAGAGCGGTCCGGTGCCGCGCGACAATATTCCCGACTAATGACACTTCACGCTGCGGCCGGCTGTTGCCCGGAGACTAACTCTTCTCCGGTGGTGCGGTGGCTTCGGTTTCGTCAGCGCCTTCGCCAGACCGCAGCGCTTCCGCGGCCTCAGGCTCGAAGAACGCTTCCGCTGCGATCGCCGCGGCTTCCGCCTCCGTCGGCTCTTCGCGCAATTGCGTAACGTCCTCGCCGCGTTCGATCCGCGCCGCTTCTTCGTTATTGCGAGCAACAACGATCGTAATCGATGTCTCGATTTCGGGATGCAACAACAATTGAACCCTGTGCCGGCCGATGGTTTTGATCGGCGTGGTGAGCGCGATCTGACCACGGCTCACATTGAATCCCCCGGCGGTAATCAGGCCCACCAGATCGCGCGGCGACACCGAGCCGAACAGCTGACCTGATTCCGACGCCTGGCGCAAAACCGTGAAGCTCTTGCCGTCGAGCTTGGCGGCGACTTGGCCGGCTTCGCCTTTGAGAGTGAGCGAACGCGCCTCAAGGTCGGTCTTCATGGTTTCAAAGCGCGTACGGTTTTCCTTGGTGGCGCGCAGTGCCTTGCCGCGCGGCAACAGGAAATTGCGGGCGAAGCCGTCTTTGACGCGCACGACCTCACCCATCTGGCCGAGTCTCGGCACCCGTTCGAGCAGGATCACTTCCATATCGGGTCCTCCTTGCTCAGCGGATGACGTAGGGCAGCAGGCCGAGGAACCGCGCGCGCTTGATCGCTTGCGCAAGCTCGCGTTGCTTCTTTGCGGACACAGCCGTGATGCGGCTTGGCACGATCTTGCCGCGCTCCGATACGAACCGCTGCAGCAGTTTGACGTCCTTGTAGTCGATCTTGGGCGCGTTCGCCCCCGAGAACGGGCAGCTCTTGCGGCGGCGGAAGAATGGCCGGCGTGCCCCGCCGGAATGCGGTGACATAGCCATGATTATTCCTCCACCACGGCTTCAACTTCGTCGGCGCCCTCGGACGGGCGCCGGTCACGGTCCCGCGGCGGGCGATCGCCTCTATCGCTGCGGTCGAAGCGGTCGCCTCGATCCCCGCGATCGAACCGGTCGCCTCTCTCGCCACGGCGGTCGTCGCGGTCGCGATCGCGTTCGGCCCGGCGCATCATTGCCGACGGCCCTTCCTCGTGCTCCTCGACCCTGATGGTGAGGTAACGCAACACGTCTTCGTTCAAGCGCTCCAGCCGCTCGATTTCGTTGATGGCGGCGGGCGGAGCATCGAGGTTCATCAGGGTGAAGTGCGCCTTGCGGTTCTTGCGCAGACGGTAGGACAGGGACTTCACGCCCCAGTATTCGGTCTTGGCGATTGACCCGCCCAGTCCTTCAACCACGCCCTTCAAATGCGTGGTCAATTCTTCCACCTGCTGCGCGCTGGCGTCCTGGCGCGCAAGGTACACGTGCTCATAAAGCGGCATTGATGCCCTTTCCTTCGTTGTCGTCGCTCGCTCACGGCGCGAAGCCCCTCGAACCCTTCGGAAAGGCTCGAATGCTCTGAAGGCGGGACCACAGGACGCCAGACCATTTGGCCCTGCCGCACGGTAGCCTGTGCGGCCGTCCGTTCAGCCCCCGGCCGGGGTCGAGCGGAAGACTGGTCTTATATGCAGCCTGCGCGGAAAGGCAAGACGGATCAGGAACGGCGGGGCGGACCGGCCGTGGTCTGGATCAGCTCGGCCAATCGTACCGCAAGTGTCACTCCCTCCCGCATCTGAGAGGCGGTGGCAGTAGCGTTGCGAGGTGCATGGCGCTGTTTTTGCAGTTTGCCGAGCAGGACTTCGAGGCTCCGTGTCAAAAGCCGCCGTCGGAACGCGGGATCCTCGCGCGCTTGGGCCAGTTCGGCCTCGGTGATCGGGGCAAATGGGTCCATCGGGTGCAAGGTTGTAAACAATACCTTTAGGCAAATGCGCCCTGGTTAATTGAGAGTACCCGCTCGGAGTTGTTGCTTTGTTACTGGACCGTGTCCCTTGACACGACCGGGATGGCGGTATTTCTCGCGCCCCCGAGAGGTAAACGATGACGATCGCTTTCGTTTTTCCCGGCCAGGGCAGCCAGGCGGTCGGCATGGGTAAGGGGCTCGCCGAATCCTTCGCGCCCGCGCGTCAGGTGTTCGATGAAGTTGATGCGGCGCTCGGCGAGAAACTCAGCGACACCATGTGGAATGGGCCGGCAGCGAGTTTAACCCTCACCGAGAATGCGCAACCCGCTTTGATGGCAGTCTCGCTCGCTACGCTGCGGGTTCTCGAAGTCGAGGCCGGTGTCGATTTGGGGCGCGATGCTGCTTTCGTCGCCGGTCACTCGCTCGGTGAATATTCGGCGCTGGCCGCTGCGCAGTCGCTCACGCTTGCGGATGCGGCGCGGCTGCTCCGCATTCGTGGCCGCGCCATGCAAAAAGCGGTGCCGGTCGGTGTCGGGGCGATGGCGGCCCTCGTCGGCGTCAAATTCGATGAAGCCAAAGCGATCGCTGCAGAGGCCGGGGTTGTAGGCGTCTGTGCAGCCGCGAACGATAATGGCGGCGGCCAGGTCGTCTTGTCGGGCGAGAAATCGGCTGTCGAAAGCGCCGTCGAAATCGCCAAAGTGCGCGGCGTCAAACGGGCGATGATGTTGCCAGTGTCTGCGCCGTTTCATTGCGCGTTGATGGGACCGGCGGCGGATGCCATGGCGCAGGCGCTTGCCTCGGTGACCGTTAAGCCACCTACTGTGCCGCTTGTCGCCAACGTGCTGGCGCGGCCGATCAGCGATCCGGCGACAATTGTCCGAAGCCTGGTAGAGCAGGTGACCGGCACGGTGCGCTGGCGCGAATCGGTTGTTTTCATGGCGCAGGCGGGGGTAAACGTGTTTTACGAAATCGGTGCGGGCAAGGTGCTTACCGGCTTGATTAAGCGTATCGCCGAAACCGCCGAAGCATCCTCGATCAGTGCGCCCGAAGATATTGCCAAGTTCAAGACTGCGCGGCTGAACGTTACGCGTTTCGCGAGGACTTGATGTTTGAGCTTATCGGTAAGACTGCGTTGATCACCGGAGCAACGGGCCCGATTGGCGGCAGCATTGCGCGCATTCTGCATGGTCAAGGTGCGGCGGTTGCCGTTTCCGGCACACGGCGCGAAGTTCTCGACCAGCTTGCCGCCGATCTGGGAAGCCGCGTCCATGTTCTGCCTTGCAATCTTTCCGACCGCACCGAGACCGATGCTCTGGTGCCGCGGGCGGAGGAGGCAATGGGTCAGCTCGACATCCTCGTTGCCAATGCCGGCGTGACCAAAGACAATCTTTTCGTGCAGCTGCGCGACGAGGACTGGGATCAGGTTATCGCCGTCAACCTCACCGCTACGTTCCGCCTGGCGCGTGCCGCCGTGCGCGGCATGATGCGCCGCCGTTTCGGACGGGTCATCGCGATCACCTCGGTAGTCGGCGCGACTGGAAACCCGGGGCAAGCGAACTACGTCGCCGCCAAAGCCGGCCTCACCGGAATGATCAAGTCGATTGCTCAGGAATACGCCAAGCGCGGCGTCACCGCCAACTGCGTGGCACCTGGTTTCATCATCACGCCGATGACCGAAAAGCTAACTGACAAACAGCGCGAGGTGATACTCGCGAGGATTCCGGCGAGCCGTGCCGGTACGGTAGAAGAAGTCGCGGCGGCGGTTGCTTTTCTCGCCTCCAGCGAGGCCGCCTATGTGACTGGACAGACGTTGCATGTGAACGGTGGAATGGCCATGATTTGAAGGCCATAGAGGCCGTGACGACGCTGCACCGCCGCGCTAGTCAAGGCTATGGAAGTGTGGTAACCGGACCGTGACTTGGCTGGGGGAACCGCAAAGCCGGAGTGTGGGGAGTGAACGTCCGCCTCTGATTGCTGTCGATCCGCGGCCGTCGCCCAAGAGTTACGAAGACTCGGACGGGGCCGAGACGTAATTGATCGGGCCGCGTTGAAAGAAGAGGTTGGAACGATGAGCGATATTGGCGAGCGCGTGAAAAAGATCGTCGTGGAGCACCTTGGCGTCGAGCCCGACAAGGTGACCGAGAACGCCAGTTTCATCGACGATCTCGGCGCTGACAGCCTCGACACGGTCGAGCTCGTCATGGCCTTCGAGGAGGAGTTTGGTTGCGAGATTCCCGACGACGCCGCCGAGACCATTCTCACCGTGGGCGACGCCATCAAGTTCCTCGAAAAAAACGCGAAGAGCTGATTCCGCGCACGACCTTTCGCTGCTCCCTGGATCGCGCATCTCGCCGCGACGTCAGCGCGACGTTTTGGACGGACACGCGGGGTGACGGCAGGTCCGACCGAGACGGCATCAGCAAAACTGTCGGCCGAGAGTGCAGATCATGAGGCGGGTCGTCGTCACAGGTCTCGGCATGGTGACGCCGCTCGCCAACGGCGTCGAGGAGACCTGGCGGCGCCTGCTGGCATGCAAGAGCGGCATTGGACGCGTCGACAAGTTCGAAGTCGCCGATCTGCCGTGCAAGATCGCGGGCCAGATTCCTCGCGGCGACGGGTCTGAGGGCACCTTCAATCCCGACCAATGGATGGAGCCTAAGGAACAGCGCAAGGTCGATGACTTCATTCTGTTTGCCATGTGCGCGGCGAAGCAGGCGCTCGACGATGCGAACTGGCACCCCCAGAGCTACGAAGATCAGACCACGACCGGTGTCCTGATCGGTTCCGGTATCGGCGGCATTGAAGGTATCGCGGAAACCGCCTTGCTTTTGCGCGACCGCGGTCCGCGCCGCGTATCGCCGTTTTTCATTCCCGGACGGATCATCAATCTCGCCTCCGGCTACGTATCGATCGCCCACTCGCTGAAAGGCCCCAATCACTCGGTCGTCACCGCTTGCTCGACCGGCGCTCACGCGATCGGCGACGCCGGCAGACTGATTTCGCTGGGCGACGCCGACGTGATGGTGGCCGGCGGGACAGAATCCCCGGTCAGCCGCATTTCGCTCGCCGGATTTGCCGCATGTCGCGCGCTGTCGACCGGATTCAACGATACGCCCGAACGTGCGTCCCGGCCTTATGATCGCGATCGCGATGGCTTCGTAATGGGCGAGGGCGCGGGGGCAGTGGTGCTTGAAGAATACGACCATGCGAAACGGCGCGGCGCCCGCATCTACGCCGAACTGATCGGCTACGGGCTTTCCGGCGACGCGTTCCACATTACCGCGCCGGCTGAGGATGGCGACGGCGCGCTTCGCTGCATGAAGGCCGCGATTAAGCGAGCCGATATTTCGCCTGCGGACATCGATTACATCAATGCCCACGGCACCTCGACGCCGATCGGCGACGAGATTGAACTGAGAGCCGTTGAGCGGCTCGTTGGCAATGCCGCCGGCAACATCAGCATGTCATCGACCAAGTCTTCGATCGGTCATCTGCTCGGGGCGGCCGGCACCGTCGAGGCGATCTTCTGTTTGCTCGCGCTTCGCGATCAGGTGGTGCCGCCCACTCTCAATCTCGATAACCCTTCCGTCGCCACCGCCATCGATCTCGTGCCGCGTAAACCGCGTGAGCGGTCCGTCAACGTGGTGCTTTCGAACTCGTTCGGATTCGGCGGCACCAACGCTTCGCTCGTATTTCGCCGGATGATCAACTAGTGCCGCGCCTCACCGTCCCGCCACATTTGCTCCGCACTCGCTTGCGATTCTGCGTATGCGCATTGCCTTCTGCGGCGGCGGGGAGGTGCCGTGCATTGGCTCACCGGGTGGGGAATAACCCCTTACCGTTCATGGCGTGTACAAAAACGGATGTACGGCGGTGACGGAGTCAGATTCACCTCCGCCTCCACCGCCCAAGGGCGGCCAGCGCCCGGCGGTACCGCCGCGTGTCGCTCCGGCCCCTCAAGCGAACGGTTCAAAAG
>JBAUGC010000095.1:0-11718 GCA_049679485.1 Xanthobacteraceae bacterium | reverse complement strand
ACCTTGGACAGGTTATCTACGGCAATGTCGGCATACCTGAACGTTTGCAGTTCACGGTGGTCGGGGCGGCGGTCAACGAAGTTGTCCGGGTGCAGGATCTGACCAAGCAGCTCGGCTGCTCTCCGCTTGCGACGGCTCGGTTCGCCGACGCCGTGGCGGGCCCGTGGCAACCGCTCGGCGAGTATCGGTTGCGCGGGTTCGAGACGCCGACGGCGATCCTGGCGTTGTCGTCCTGACAATTGTGCTGGGCCAGGTCGGCCGCTTTCGTGCTGCTTATCCGTTACACGAGTTTGCCAGGACGTCTGCAGATAAATTTCGGGCCCCGACTCAATGCGCCGCGCCACTTTTGTGGGCGTGATGGGCGCGGCGCGGCCTAACAACCCCCAAGCGCCGCGGGCGGCTGGGAGTCGCTGGTGGGGCTGCCAGCCAACGCATGACGCTGCCGCTGCGCAGGAGCGGCAGGACTTCTTCCGCTGACATCGGCGCAGCGAAGTAGAATCCCTGTGCCTGTCGGCATCCCCACTCGTGCAGCAATCGCAGCTGTTCTGCCGTTTCCACGCCCTCGGCGAGGACTGCGATTCCCAATTCGCGCGCCAGGCCGATCGCCGCCTTGACGATCGCCGTGTCGTTGGGTTCGATTCCGATATCCTTGACGAATTCCTGGGCGATTTTGATCCGATCGACCGGAAAGCGCCGCAGGTAGAGCAGCGACGAATAGCCCGTACCGAAATCGTCGATCGCGATCGTGAGCCCGCGGGCGCGCAGCCGCTCGATAACGTTGTCGTGCCCGCTCGACGTGCCCATCAACGCGGTTTCGGTCATCTCGATTTCCAGCGTTGCCGGCGGGAGCCCCGTCTCGTCGAGCGCAGCTATGATCTCGTTTTCCAGCGCATGAGGCGCCTTGAACTGAAGTGCCGAAACATTGACCGCCATTGAGGGAAGCGCGACCCCGCTGTCCAGCCATTCCTTTGCCTGCCGGCAAGCCGAGCGCAAAACCCAATTTCCGAGCATGACGATGAGGCCACTGAGTTCCGCTGCGGGCAGGAACTCGCACGGCAAGAGCACGCCGCGCGTCGGATGATTCCAACGGACCAACGCCTCCAATCCAATGAGTCGGCTGGTCTCCATATCCACCTGGGGCTGGTACGCCAGGAACAATTGGCCGGCCGCGATCCCCGCGTGCAGCTCGGACGTCAGGGCCACACGTTTGCGTACTTCGGTGTCCATGGCTTCGGTGAAAAACCGATAGGTGTGCCGGCCTTCCAATTTTGCCCGATAAAGTGCCACGTCCGCGTGTGCGAGAAGCGTTTCCGCATCCGCAGCGTCCGGCTCGTAGATCGCGACGCCAATGCTGACGCCGGATTGAATTTGGTTGCCTTCGAGCAGAAAAGGCTCAGCCATGATTTGCAGGAGCTTGTCCGCCAGAACTCCGGCATCTGTCGGATCGCTGATTCCCAACATCAGCAGCGCGAATTCGTCACCGCCGAATCGGGCGAGGGTGTCGGCCGTTCTCATATTCGCCCGCAGCCGTTCGGCAACCGACTGCAGCAGCCGGTCTCCGATAGGGTGCCCCAGCGTATCGTTGACATCCTTGAAGTGATCCAGATCGAGATAAAGCACCGCGAAGCTGCGCTCGCCGCGGCGCGCGCGTTCGATGGCCCGGGCTACCTCGGCGACGAATACGCCGCGGTTGGCCAAACCGGTAAGCAGGTCGAACTCCGCCATCCTCTTGAGCTGACCTTCGGCTTCCTTGCGTCGTGAAATTTCGCGGGCTGTTGAAAGCAGGAAATTCCGCCCACCGAAGGTGGCGCGGCGAATCGAGAGTTCGACCCAGAGCAGCCGACCATCCTTGGTTTTGCTGCGCCAATCGAACGTCTGCGGCATCCCGGATCGCGCCTTCTGCATTTCGGTAAACAGCCTTGGGCCCGTGTAAGGCGGCTTGTTCTCTGAAAGGTCGCCTATCGTCATCTTAAGCAGTTCATCGCGCGTGTAGCCGAGCATCTCGCTGGCGCGATGATTGACCTCCAGGAAGGCCCCGGTGTCGAAATCATGCAGAATTATGAGGTCGCTCACGGAGTCGAAAATGGTACGGAAGCGCTCCTCGCTTTGCTGCAAAGCCAATTGCGTTTGCTTGAGATCGGTGATGTCCGATATCGACCCGATCAGGCCAGTCACTTCCCCCGATCCGGATCGGAATGGGAAGAAATTCGCCAGCCAATAACGCGGGACGTCGGGAGCTGCGGGAGTTACACCATGAATTTCCGCGTTCAGCACCGGCTCGCCGCGCTCGTAGACCGGCCGGTGGAGCTCCGTAACCTCGTCCGCAAGCCCGGGGATGATCTCGCGCAACGTGCGGCCGATTTGCGCGCTGACCGGCAATCCATTGATCTCCGCCATGTGCTCATTGATCCGCACGATGCGATGGTTGATATCCATGAAACACAGGCCGACCGGCGTATGCTGGTAGATCTGCTCGATTTCGTTGAGAACGGCCTTGCTCTCGGCGACCGCAGTCTGCAGTTCGCTGTTGACGGCGGCCTGGTTGAGCCGCAGTCGGACGGTCTCCACGATCCAGCGATTGATATAGCGTCCCATCAACGCGACAACGACGACGTAGGCCACCAGCATCAGGCCCATCGCTGTCGAGTTCCGGTCTCCCTTCGCTAGATAACAGAAG
This sequence comes from Xanthobacteraceae bacterium, assembly GCA_049679485.1. Classification (GTDB taxonomy): domain Bacteria; phylum Pseudomonadota; class Alphaproteobacteria; order Rhizobiales; family Xanthobacteraceae; genus BOG-931. The sequence continues at coordinate 9,041 of JBAUGC010000095.1, read as the reverse complement.
ACTTGCGGAATAGTGGCGGGCAACGCGTAACTGAAAAAGGCCGGCAGATACGCCGATTGCTGGAAGACCGCGCCGACTGTCATGCCGCCGAGCACGAACGTGACGACGACGTGAAGGACCGGATCCGGCGATACGAAGACGACGGATGCGGAGAGGCCCCAAAGGCAACCTGTCGCGGCGGCGCCGACCGTAAAACGCCTGGCCCAGCTGACCTCGCGCCCGCTCTTGGGAGGCTGCCGCAGATAGCGTGCTCGATCGACAAAGCGCGCGCCGACAACGACGCAGATCAGCCCGACCCAGAGCACGAGTATCCACGCGGGATAGGCTTGCCACAGCACCGCAGCAAGAATTGACGCGTTGATCGGGTTGACCAGCATGATCGGAGGCGCGTGATAGAGCGCCTTGATCTGCTCGGTGCGCACCGCTGCTTTGAACTCCGGTTGGTTCGCAGGATTCGTGCCGGGTGCGAAAAACGGTTCGTTGCGCATAGCGTCTACATAAGCGGGGTGCGCGCCGCGCGGCCGTGAATTGAGGCGGAGCGCGCAAGCGACAATGCAGTAGACGGGAGCGCGGTTATTATTACGACAATAAGAACTAAGTAAATGTACGGACTTCTGCCTTATAGTTTACAAAAGCCCTTATGTGAAACCACGCAAGCTACGGACAACCTTTGCTGTAAGTTCCGTGTCCTGGGAACCCTCCGTCATGAGCGCCTGCAAGCGCTCCAGGCTCTGCGTCCAGCCGGCCTCCATCCCCTTGATGAAAGCAGCTGCGTATTCAACCACGGCCGCGCCGCGCGTGTGCAGCGTCAGCTTGGTCTTGCCGTGCTCGTCGGCAAAGGTCACGGTGGTAAAGCCCTCGATGATGTGATTGCCGGCGTCATCTACCGCAATGTTGGTGAACACTAGGCGTTCAGGCGGGACGATTTCACGAACTTCGCCTTTCATTTTATGGGCGACCGCATCGGGGCCGCGCATGTGGATGCGAATGGCGCCGCCGACGCGCGGCTCGATCTCGCAGACCGGATTAGTGAAGCCGCGGGGGCCCCACCATTGCGCCAGGTGCCTGGAATCGGTCCAAGCAGCGAACACGAGTGCGCGCGGTGCGTCGAAGACGCGCGTGATAGTGATTTCCCGTTCGGCAAATGGCAGTTTTGCTTGGACTACAGCGGTCATGGCTACCCTCGCGCGCGTTTTGCCTGCATGTCGTCGAGATAGAGTGCGAGCTGATCGAATGTGCCCCCCCAACCGCCGCGCATACCGTCGCGCGCTGCGTCGAACGTGCCGCGCTCTTCTTCGCTGGCGTCTAGCGGTGACCAGTGTAGGGTGAGCGCTGTCTTGCCGCCCGGCGCGTCTTCGAAGGTGACCGTCGTCAGAAGTTTGAGCGGCCAAGTCGGACTCAGTGGATGCCGGGTGAGGCCGCCCGCTTCGTTCGAGAACGAATGCTCCCACACCAGTAATTCCGGGGCGACGATCTGACGATAGACGAATTTCGCCCACATCACACGGCCTTCAGGATCGCGCATCGCGCCGTGATAGGCTCCGCCAACGCGCAAATCCATTTTTGAGGCGATGATTACGGAGCCCTTCGGGCCCCACCATTGCTTCATGTGCTCCGAATCGATGAAGCATTCCCACACGAGCGCACGCGGTGCGGCAAAGATGCGCGTGATGGAAAATTCACGTGCTGCATGCGGTTCGTTCTTTTGTCCACGGGCGTTCATGCGTGTTGCTCCTGTCGTAGTATGCGACCGATCAAGGTCGAGGCGCTTGTTGCGCTCACACATGTTCTCCTATTTGCCGCGCCGGTGGCGTTCCTTGGCTTTTACCGGCTTGGTTTGCAACGTCTTCAGGTATCGATCGAGACGATCGAAACTCTCGTCGAAAAAGCGGCGATAGTGGTCGAGCCAGTCGTCGACGTCTTTGAGCGCACGCGGCTCGATCCGGCACGGCCGCCATTGCGCCTCTCGCGAGCGCGCGATCAGGCCGGCCCGTTCCAAAACTTTGAGATGCTTGGAAACTGCGGGAAGGCTCATGGCGAACGGCTCCGCCAGATCCCGCACTGTGGTCTCGCCGCGAGCGAGCCGCGCCAGGATGGCGCGGCGGGTTGGGTCCGCCAGCGCGGCGAAGGTGGCATCGAGGTTCATTTAGCCATCCGGTTAAATAACCTGTTGGTTAAATACAAGGCGCGAATGCGGGTGTCAACCCCGTGTTGCGTCCCGCATGCCGGGCTCAGTAAGTTCGCTCGGTGGCATGTGGCTTGTTGTCAGAAAGCGGGGACGCGTCAGCCCGATTGCCGAATGCGGGGGCCGCGACGCCAGCGCTTGCTGGACGTCGCCGCGACGGTCGTGTCGCAACCGTCGCGAAAAGATGAAACTCAACAGGGAGAAATCAAGCAATGAAAGCAGCGGAGATGTACAAGGTGGAAGGCTACGGCGCGATCGTGACCGGCGGCGCGAGCGGTCTCGGTCTGTCTTACGTCGAGGTGCTCGCCGAAAACGGCGCTCGCGTCACGATGCTCGACGTCGATCGCAGCGGGATCGACCGGGAACTCACCCGTCTCAGAGGGATGGGATACGACGTCGACGGCAAGGTCGTCGATGTCACCGATCGTCTGGCAGTGCATCGCGCCTTCGACGAAGTCGCCGGCAAATACGGTCGCCTCGACGTGGTTTTCGCCAATGCGGGCATCGATCCCGGGCCCGGATTTGTCGCCTTCGACCGTAAGACCCGTAAAAACGAAAACGCGATCGAGAATTACACGGATGAGCGCTGGGATTATGTGATCGACACCAACCTCAACTCCGTTTTCACGACGATCAAAGCGGCCGCCAAACACATGAAATCGCGCAAGTCTGGCCGCATTATCATTACAACCTCGGTCGCCGCCTTTGTCATCGAAGGCGCGATCGGCGTGGCCTATATGGCGGCCAAGGCTGCTGCCGCTCATCTGATGCGCAACGTGGCGCTGGAGCTGGCGAAGTACAACATTCTGGTCAACGCGATCGCGCCGGGGCCGTTCATCACCAATATCGGCGGCGGCCATGCCCACACGCCGGAAGTTCAGGCCGGCTTCTCACAGGTGGTCCCTCTTCACCGCATGGCTTCGACGGAAGAGATGAAAGGCTTGGCTCTGTTTCTGGCTTCGCCCGCCTCGAGCTACATCACCGGCTCGCAAATCGTCATCGATGGCGGCATGCAGGTCGGCGTTGCCGATTAGATCATGATCCGGAAAAGTGGACTCCGGTTTTCCGAAAAGATCTGCTCAAAAGAGCCGCCGCCCGAGCAGGCCTATGCGCGGCGCCACTCAGGACAAAATCAGTGTCATAATCATCCAAATAATCATCCCGCAGGGAGGGGACCATGAAGCACGTCGAGGGAAAGGTGGCGTTCATCACCGGAGGCGCCAGCGGCATCGGATTTGGCATGGCGCAGGTTTTCCTCAAGGCGGGGATGAAGGTCGTCATCGCCGACATTTTGCAGGAACGTCTCGACGAAGCTGCGCGCATCCTCGCGCAGAGCACCAATCGCGACTATCATTTCATCAGGGTCGATGTGACCGACCGCAAAGCGATGGCCGCGGCGGCGGCGGAAGCCGAGCAGGTTTTCGGCAAGGTGCACGTGCTGTGCAACAATGCCGGCGTGTTTGGAAATCTGCCGATCGAAACCGCAGGTTACGAGGATTGGGACTGGGTGCTGGGCGTCAATCTCGGCGTCGTCGTCAACGGTATCGTCAGCTTTCTTCCTAAGATGATCGCGCACGGCGAGGGCGGCCACATCGTCAATACGTCGTCGATGGCGGGTCTTATTCCACTGCCGTCTGCCGGCGGACTTTATGCCACTTCCAAATTCGCCGTTCGCGGCCTGACCGACTCGCTGCGGCTGGCTTTAGGCGCGCATAACATCGGCGTCTCCGTGTTGTGCCCGGGGATGACGCGGACGCGAATTTTACAAGCCGAACTGCATCGCCCGGGGCAGGAAGCGAAGGAGGGAATCGATTCCGACGCCCACGGCTCTTTCACCGGCGACATGACCGGCGGAATGGATCCGGTTGAACTCGGCGAGCGGGTCTTGCTCGGCATCCAGCGCAACGACGCCTACATCCTGCCGCACGGCGAATTCAAGGACGAAGTGCAGGGCCTGTTCGATGAAATCATTTCCGGCTTTCCGGAAGGACAAGAAATCGATCCGGGCAGAAAGGCGTTCGAGGACGGTCGCCGTCAGGCGACCGCCGAGGCCAAAGCGGCGATAAAGTGCACTTGATTCTGACGACACGGAGCGGCTGCCTCGCCGCTGCCGCCGTGAAACCGGCCAATAAATGGTGCGTGCTATTGCCCCGCATAGGCGCGTTGCAGCGCGGCCACGTCGAACTTCTTCATTTTTAGAAGCGCGGCCATGGCGCGCTCTGACCTGGCGCTATCGGCATCCGTCAGCATCTGCGGCAACGCTGACGGCACGATTTGCCAGGACACTCCGTATCTGTCCTTCAGCCAGCCGCAAGAACTCTCCTGGCCGCCATCGGAAAGCCGGTTCCAGAAGTAATCGATCTCATCCTGGGAATCACACGCCACCTGAAACGAAACCGCTTCGTTGAACTTGAACACCGGACCGCCGTTGAGAGCGACGAACGTTTGCCCGTTGATCTCAAATTCCACGGTCAGCACCGATCCGGCTTCTTTGCCGTGCGTCTCACGGCCGACTTCCCCGTAGCGGCTCATTCGCTTGATCCGGGAATCTTCGAATATCGATACGTAGAATTTCGCCGCCTCCTCAGCCTGTGTGTCGAACCACAGACACGGTGTGATCTGGTGTTTGATCGCAGGCATGGCGGTCGTTCCGTCGATTCCAGAACAATGATGTCAGGTTGCCTTCGCGAGATAGGCGGCAAGCCGGTCGAACGTGCCGTTCCAGGTCGCCTTCATGCCGACGTGGGCGGCGTCGAAAGTCTTCCTTTCGACCTCCGTGCAGTTATGCGGCGACCAGCGAACGTGGAGCTTGGTCTTGCCGTCGGGCAACTCCTCAAGCGTCAGCGTCGCCATGGTTTCAAGCGGCCACGTTGGAATGATCGGGTGGCGGGTGACAGCGCCGGCTTCGTTGGAGAACGTATTGATGAACACAAGCCGCTCCGGCGGAACGATCTCCACATATGCGAACTTGCCCCAGATCTTGTAGCCCTCGGCAGACCGGATGCCGCCGTGAAAGAAGCCGCCGGCGCGCAGATCCAGTTTCCCGGCGATCATGGTGAAGCCTGCAGGGCCCCACCAATGTTTCATGGCTTCGAGGTCCGTTAAGGTTTGCCAGACGCGCTCGCGCGGCGCCTCCAGCACGCGGAAAATGACAAAGACCGCGCCTGCCGGCTCTGTACTCATCACGCCTGCCCCCGCCTACCATGGGCGTGGGCCTAGTTTGCCACATTGATCATCCAACCGACACCGAATTTGTCGGCGACCATGCCGAACCGCGGCGAGAAGAATGCCTTGCCCATGGGCATCTGCACCTGGCCGCCGTCGGCGAGGCCGGCAAAGAGCTTGTCGGCGTCGGCCTCGCTGTTCGCTGAAATCGACAGCATGATGCCGTGAAAGTTCGGCTTGCCGCCGCCTCAGCCGTCGGACGCCATCACCGTGGTGTCGCCGATCTGGAACTGAGAATGCATGACCTTGTCGGCATTCTGCGGCCTGCACATCGTCTTGTCGGGGCTGTCCTTCCAGCGCATCAGCATGCCGACTTTGGCGCCGAGCGCCTTCTGGTAGAACGCCAGCGCTTCGTCGCAGCGGCCGTTGAAATCCAGATACGGTTGTACGTGCATGGCAGTCTCCTTACTGCTGTTGGACGAAACGCGGCTTGACAAATATGTTGATATCAACATAATACCCCAATGTCAACACGTGACGAACTGCCGCTCGCACTGACGCACCAGGTTCGTGACAATTGTCTGTGCTTGCACGTGCAGCGGGCCTCGCGGGCGCTGGCGCGCCGTTTCGACGACGCGCTGCGGCCGGTCGGGCTGACGCAAGGCCAGTTTTCGTTACTGATGTCGCTCAACCGGCCGGAGCCGCCGGGCATCGGCGAGGTGTCCGGTCTGCTCGCGCTGGACCGCACTACGCTCACCGCCAATTTGAAGCCGCTGCAACGGCGGGGCCTGGTAAAAGTGAAAGTCGATGCCGCGGACAAACGCGGCCGCCGGCTGATCCTGACCGCCGCGGGCCGGGCCGTGCTCGTCGCCGCGGCGCCGATCTGGAAGCGCGCCCATGCGCAGACCGAGCGTCTGCTGCGCAGTTCGAGTGCCGACACTATGCGCGCCAGTCTCCGTGAGTTGTGCTGACAGCGCCGGCTGCATGGCGTAGATCGAAGCCAAACCATCAACGCCTCCTGTAGCCGCGATCATGTCGTTTCTGCGCATTTACCTGCGCCTGCTTGGCCTTCTGCAACCCGAAGCACGGCTCGCCATTATGCTCGCGATTGCCAATATCGCGCTGGCGGTCGCGCAGTTCGTCGAGCCGGTCCTGTTCGGCCACATCATTGACGCGTTGTCCGGCGCGCTTCCAGCCGGCCTATGGCCCGCGGCGCATGTGCTGGCGCCGCTGATCGGCGCATGGGTAGGCTTCGGCCTGTTCATCATCGTCGCCGCCGCGCTGGTGGCATGGTTTGCCGACCGGTTGGCGCACCGGCGCCGCAATCTTGTCCTCGCCGATTTCTTCGAACACGTGCTGCAATTGCCGCTCGCCTATCACGCCGGCGCGCATTCGGGCCGGCAATTGAAGATCATGCTCACCGGCACCGACACGTTATGGTGGCTGTGGGTGTCGTTCTTCCGCGAGCACTTTGCCGCCTTCGTCTTCATTGTGGTGTTGCTGCCGACGTCGCTGATCTTGAACTGGCGGCTCGCACTGCCGTTGCTCGGGCTCTGCGTGGTCTTTACGGCGGTGACGGTATTGGTCATGGGCCGTGCCGACGCAATGCAGCGAGCGGTCGAACGGCATTACTCCGATCTTGCCGAGAACGCCGCCGACACCCTGGGCAATGTCGCAGTGGTGCAAAGCTTCGCGCGAATCGAGCTCGAAGTCTCGGCGTTGAAGGGTATGGTGAACTCGCTCCTTCGCGCGCAAATGCCGGTATTGTCATGGTGGGCCGTGGCCGCAGTGCTGACGCGGACTGCTACCACGCTCGCGCTCCTGACGATCCTGCTGGTCGGAACCTGGCTCAAGCTCGTCGGCCTTGCCTCGGTCGGCCAGATCGTCAGCTTCATGGCGATTGCCGCGCTGCTGATCGGTCGGCTTGAGCAGGTGGTCGGTTTCGCCAACCGCCTGTTCATGGATGCACCGAAACTCGCCGAGTTTTTCGACGTCATCGACACCGTGCCGGCGGTACGCGACCGGCCGGATGCGGTCGATCCCGGCCGTCTGCGCGGCCTCGTCGAATTCAAGAGCGTGTCATTCTCCTACGACGGCAAGCGGCCCGCGGTCGCGGACTTGACCTTCACGGCGCTGCCGGGCGAGCGCATCGCGCTGGTCGGTCCGACTGGCAGCGGCAAATCGACAGCGCTGGCGCTCCTGCATCGCACGTTCGACCCGCAGGTTGGCGTCGTCACCGTCGACGGCATGGACGTTCGCGCGCTGACGCTAACCGGGCTCCGCCGCAACATCGGCGTCGTCTTTCAGGAGACGCTCCTCTTCAACCGTTCGATCGGCGAGAACCTGCGGGTCGGCAAGCCCGATGCTACTGACGCGGAACTGCGCGCAGCCGCCGCGCGGGCACAGGCGCTCGATTTCATCGACCGCAACCCGGATGGCCTTGAAGCGCACATTGGCGAGCGCGGCCGGCTCTTGTCCGGCGGCGAGCGCCAGCGCCTCGCCATCGCCCGCGCGCTTCTGAAAGATCCACCGATTCTCATTCTAGATGAGGCGACGAGCGCGCTGGATCCAGTAACCGAGGCGCGGGTTTCCCAGGCGCTCGATGAAGTCATGAAAGGCCGCACCACCTTCGTGATCGCCCACCGGCTCGCGACGGTGCGCAATGCGACGCGCATTCTGGTGTTCAACAACGGACGCGTCGTGGAAACCGGGACCTACGACGAACTTGTGCAACGCGGGGGGTGCTTTGCCGAACTTGGCCACGCGCAATTCGTGCCGGCAAGTTAGTAGCCTGGATTGAGCGGAGCGAAATCCGGGGGCCAATCGTCTCGCTGCGGCGTTGCTCCCGGGTTTCGCTCTGCTCAACCCGGGCTATGTGATCAGCGCAGCCGCTCCAGAATGCTGACGTAATTGGCGACGGCGGCGCCGCCCATGTTGAAGATGCCGCCAAGCTTGGCGTCTTTGATCTGCATGTCGCCGGCCACTCCGGCGAGCTGCATCGAGGCAATCGCGTGCATGGATACGCCGGTCGCGCCGATCGGATGACCCTTCGCTTTCAGTCCGCCGGAGGGGTTGATCGGCAGCTTGCCGTCTTTGGCAACGGTGCCTTCGGCAAGGGCGCGCGCGCCTTGACCTTCCGGCACCAGGCCCATCGCCTCATATTCGATCAGTTCGGCGATGGTGAAGCAGTCATGGACCTCGGCGAAAGAAAGATCGGGCAGCGCAAGGCCGGCTTCGGCGAGCGCGCGCTGCCACGCGACCGCGCAGCCTTCGAACTTGAGAATGTCGCGCCGCGACATCGGCAGGAAATCCTGCACGTGCTCGGCGGCGCGGAACACGATCGCTTTTTTGAGCTGCAGCGCGGTCTCGACGTCGGTGAGCACCAAAGCGGCGGCGCCGTCGGAGACAAGCGAACAGTCGGTGCGCTTGAGCGGGCCCGCTACGCGCGGATTCTTGTCGCTCTCGGTGCGGCAAAACTCATAACCAAGGTCTTTGCGGATCTGCGCGTAGGGAGTGCCGACGCCGTTCTTGTGGTTTTTAGCGGCAATTTGCGCCAGCGCATCCGATTGATCGCCCCAGCGCTGGAAATAAAGCCCGGCGATTTTGCCGAAAACGCCGGCGAAGCCGCCCTCGATGTCGGCCTCCTCGCGCACATATGACGCTTTCAGGAGGTTGCGGCCGATCTCGGCGG
>JBAUGC010000094.1:0-2537 GCA_049679485.1 Xanthobacteraceae bacterium | reverse complement strand
TGTTCGGCAGATGAGATAGGCGAAAATCGCCGCGGTCTGCGGGATCGGAATGCTACTCCAATCACTGCATTGCAAAGAGTTTTGTGGATATGGAAGCCGGTGCGGTTGGACAGAAGGTCGTCAACCTGGCGCTGCAGGGCGGCGGTACCCACGGGGCGTTCACCTGGGGCGTACTGGATCGCCTGCTCGAGGATGAACGTCTGAGCTTCGAGGGGGTTACCGCCAGCAGCGCCGGGGCCGTCAACGCCGTCGTTCTTGCCGATGGCTTGGCCGCTGGAGGCCGCAAAGGGGCGAGGAACGCGTTGCGGCTGTTTTGGCAACAGGTGTCCGCGGGCGCATCCCGGGGACTGTTCCAGCCTTCCTGGCTCGACAAGCTCAGCCCCACTCACGGTCTCGAACACTCGCCCGGTTACGTGTTCATGGAGGCGCTCGCCTATTTTGCATCCCCTTATCAGCTCAATCCGTTCAACATCAACCCGCTCAAGAATTTGCTGGAGGAGTGCGTCGACTTCGACCGGGTCCGCCAGCAACGGGCGATCAAGTTGTTTCTTTGTGCCACCGACGTGCGTACGGCGAAGGTGAAGGTCTTCAACTGCAAGGAACTTTCCGCGCAGCACGTACTCGCCTCGACATGCCTGCCGCTGTTGATGCAAGCCGTTGAAATCGACGGCGAATATTATTGGGATGGCGGCTACGCGGGAAACCCCGCGATCTTTCCATTGGTTTTTGAGTGCGAAGCTCCCGACATCGTCCTGGTCCACCTCACGCCGTCGGAACGGCCGGAGATTCCGACCTCCTCCCCCGCGATCATGAATCGTATGCAGGAGATCAGTTTCAATACCGCCCTGATCCGCGAAATGCGGTCCGTCGCGCTGCGGAACAGGCGGATCGATGACGGCATTATGACGAGAGAAAAGCACATCCTGGTGCACGTGATCGAAGCGGAGGACCTGATTCGGGAGTTTGTCGCCTCCAGCAGATTAAACGGCGACTGGGATTTTCTCGTGGACCTTTTCAACAAGGGACGTGCGCGGGCCGGTAATTGGCTTGAGGCCAATTTCGACCGCATTGGTGTTGAGTCGACCGTCGACCTTGAGGAAAAGTATTAAGGCAGTTCCTTGGTGACCGTGGCAGCAATCCGGAGGGCCGATGGTTCATCGGGTCACACAAGCCCAACCCGATACCCCCGCCGATAATTGGCTCAAGGCCAGTTTCGACTGCATCGGCGTCGACTCGCCCGTCGATCTTGAGGAAAAGCATTTTTGACGCGATACCCCGATGGCCTTGCCGTGCTGCTCGCCCGATGACGCTCGTGCTCGCGGAGCAGCTCAGCTAATTTGCTCACGTCTCGTCCTCTTTGCGGCCGCCCGTAAAGCCGGGTAGGCCTCCTTGGCAACGTCATTGTGAGGCGCGATATGAGCTCGCCGAGTCCAATCAGCTAGTCACCGGTCGTCATTACCGCGGACTAGCAAGGCAATGAACGCAAGGCCAAACAGAGAATCCGGGATTAAAATCCGCAACATGAGAACAATGCCGGCGATCAGGCAAAGGACTCCGAACAGCACCGACAACGTTAACTGCCAGATGCTGAAGGTGACGACGATGCGATCTTGGTCGATTGTTACCGATGCAAGCGATGCCTTGATGAGCAAACCTTTCACGCCGTCTTTGAGTCGATAGACCGGTCGTCGTTCGAGCGTGTGCAGGGCGGCGTTCTGCGCAACAGTTGTCATCCAGGTCTCGACCGCCGGCGCCGTGCCTTCGATGAGTTGGCGCGCTTTGTCGTCGGAGACATAGCGCTTGGCAAATCCGGTAAACAGTTGCGTTGGAGTGCTGCCTTCGTAAGCGAATTTCTGCACCTCGACTTTGTCAGGCCTAAAGAACAACTCGCCGAAGGAGTAGGCGGGAATCCCAAGCGCGTAGGCAGTCAAAGTGAAACCCCTGTTCGTCCGCAACGTGCCTTCAACATCGACCAGAGCAACGATGCGGTTGTCCTGGATGTGAATGGTTGCGCCTCGCACCTTGATCGATTTGATGAGCAGATGGGCTGCTCCCTTGACTGGAAAATCCCGGTCGAGCTGCTCGTTGATGCGCTCCTGCACTTGCGCTTCGGTAAAGGTCACGCGCTGAGTGCCGTAGATACTCCAGAAGCCGCCGATTGCGAGTACGAATAGTGCGACTACCGCCGCCCACATAAGCCCCCTGCGTGTCATTGGCCGGCTCCGTCGTGGTGTTCCAAATTTTTGCCGAAAGAACACTCACGTCTGTTAGTCGCGCGAGGTGCTGATCCGGTTCATGGCACGAATGTATGGTCCGGCCATGCGTTGCAAGGGAGTCTTGCGATCTGGCGGCGAACTGCCTTGCGTATCCGGCGTCTGATTGGAGCGTGTCGCGCTCGCCGTGTCGCCATCGCCGGCGTCCGCAGCATGCTCTTAAAAAAAGCACCGCCGGCTTGAACCCTTCTCCGGGCGCCGCCGACCAACGGATATCAGAACCGATTTCCCTGGAGAACGACGATGTCTCGCACTCTCATCCTC
>JBAUGC010000093.1:0-3834 GCA_049679485.1 Xanthobacteraceae bacterium | reverse complement strand
ACCTTGTGCTATTGCGCGCTCGGGTGGCGTCAGCTCGGGCTTGAAGAACGCCGCGAGGCTACCGTCCTGGTCCGCGCGAGAGAGCCACGCGGCAATGCTAGAGGCGTCATGCTGATCACCCGTTCGATCCTCACGGACGAAGCCGCGGCTCCATAGTGCCGGATAGACCTCCGCTACAACGGAACGCCTTGCCGGAATGTCCCAGCCATCGAACGGCCAGAAATGTATGTGCGGACCTAACCGTTGGCGGATGAAGCGCAACCACGGAATTCCTGAATGGGTGGATTTCGCCACCGATCCTTGCACGTCAAAATGAAACACCGACTTGGCGCCGCCTGCGCGCTCCTCGGTCAATCGCCGCCAGCGGGTATTGCCCGTCCGAGCGGCACCATTTCCGCAGACACACTCGCGCACGAAGTCCACGTAGTTGTTGTCGTCGTCAGTCGGCCAATGCTTCTGAAAGTCATCAAGGAATGTCGGCCAGTCGGGCTTAAGGCCATATACTTCGAAATAGCGCAATGGAAACGAGAAACCGTGGTCGATGCCGACCAACGTGGGCGTATCTTCGGACAGCCTCTGCACCAGCCATTCGGCGATGCCGCGCCGCGTCCAGTACTTGCGTGGGCTTGGTGGTGGCAACACCTCGACGGGCGGCGATGCTCGATCCGCCATATAGACGCGCAGCCCTTTTAAGCTCGCCGTTGGCGTCTCAGCACCCGAATAGTCGATGCCGACATATCGTGCGAATGCGGTCATGATCAGTCGCTCACGGCCTAGGAACGCCTCGAAGAATATTATATTTACCGCTCCCGCGGCCCAATTGCCTACTCGATGACGGCTTGTTTCACTGGTTGCCCCAGGTGTTGATGTACCGGCAGGAGCAACAATGACAGCCGACGAATCCAAGGCGTTAAAGAAGGGCACCCGTGTTTATTGGCGCGGCGATGCCGCTGATAGCGGCGTTATCCACCGAAACGAGTTGGGATGCGGTCTGTGATCGCCTGGAATAATGGGTAGGTGGCCAGAGTACACCATGGAGACATGAGCCAAATTCAGCAAACGCCGATTAAGCCACACACCGTGTAACGGCAGCCGAACTTTCGGGTTCAACGGTAACGGCAACACCTGAAATTCAGCCCCCTCCATATTGTGCTCGGAGCTTTTTTCCGCGCGATTAATGCTTATATGCGCACGACTCCGCCACCCCAGAATAATATCGATTAACGCCACAAAGGACGGACGGAGTGTTTTTGTAGCGTGATCGCCGTACAGGAGATATTCGCCATGACTTCGGATCAGGCCCAACAACGGGCGGAAAAAAGCTTCAAACAGGAAGAACGCGCCCGGGATGGTCGAAATGCGATGATGGAATATGAATCGCAAGCGCGTGCCATTCGCGAAAAGACCGCACGCTTGAAATCGCTCCGATTAGCTAAACAAGCCCGGGCGCAGACCGAAGAAAAGACGCCGAAGCAACCCCAGCGGCATCCCGCTAACAAGGGAAAGACGTCGGCAGAAAATCTGAAGGTTCAACGCTGATTTTGCTGAAAGCAGCCGCTAGGCGTTGAGCTTGGCCAAGAGCTGCTTCAGGGCCACCTTTCCTGCTTTGTTAGCGGCCGCCATAGTGCGAAAGAATAGCGGCGACTGGCCTATCGCACTCGATGTACCGGCGCGATAAATCTCCCATTTCCACGGGGTCGGAGGTCGTCCTCTATGCTTCACGACAACGGAATAGTCGGCGTCGTCGAAACCAATCTTATCCAGCATGCTCATGCTCTCAGCGGCCACCAGACACAATCATCAGGGGAAGAGTGTCACCATGACGTTGAGATAAAATTTAGTGCCGGGCGTCGGAGCTAGGCGCATCCGTCGCTTCTTGCTGACGAAACTCCGTATCGTATTTCATGATTTCACGCATTAGCTGTTCGATCATGCTCTGGCGGACCGTACCACTGTGGCTGGAAGTCAGTTCCGCCACCGTTTTTGCGACCGCGGTAATTAGTTCGTCGGGATCGATTACATTTGGCTCATCTGGTGCCGTAGGGTTCTCTGCAAAAAAGTCGTCGATCAGTTCGACAATCAGGCAATGCAAGCACTGCCGTTCTTCGTTTGCTTCTTGGTCATCCGACATAACTGCCCCTTCCTATCTCGAATGTAAACGCACATCGGCCGACCCCGTCGTAGGGTTCTACGTCATCAAGTGCGCTCGTAATTTGCGGCTTCTTCGTCGCGTGCGACAGTAAGGTGATCACGAAAGAACCGTATCATTTCTCTAGCAGCGTCCGGCCCTCGCGGATCAGTGTAGGAACCAGCGGGACTTCCACCCGACCAAGCGTGGCCAGCTCCATGGATGCACCATTGCTCTAGGATTGCCAGCCCGTTCGCGTCGGTGTGAATCGTGCAAGTATAGGCATGACCGCCCGGTACTTGCCCGCGATATGCTTTCTTTTGCAAGTTAGTGGTTCTCATAGAGCTGGTAATGACATGATCGGCGTTCCGGGGGTGCACGACGGTGTCGCGATCTCCGTGGAAAACGATGGTCGGGACGAACGGCTGTTCGTCTTCGACTATTTGCGGAGCTTCATCGGACACGAGTGAGCATCGTGGCTCACCGTGCCGCATCGCAGTGAATGCAGAAACGACATCGTCGGAGATCCCAAAGGCTAGACCTGAATGCACCGCGACCGCAGCATATAGATCCGGATAGGTTGCCGCCATTACGGCGGCCGCAGCCGCTCCGGCTGACAATCCCCCGACGTAGACGCGTCGCGGATCGACGGAATAGTCGCGCATGACTTGGCGCGTGATGCCTGCGATGAGCGACGGTTCACCGTGATCCCGGTGCTGGTCGTTCGGGCGAAACCAATTCCAACACTTAGCCGGGTTCGCGTGACTAGGCTGTGCGGGGTACAGCACGGACGCGCTCTGAAACCGAATAAATCGTCGATAGAGATTGGCAACCATTGACGACACTCAATCCCTCAATAGAGAGCGTCCCTTTCTCGGGGTTATATTGCGCATCGTTGCGTTAGGACTGCAACACTTAGACATCTATATTGAGGAGGCTTGCGTCGCTCTAGAGTATCAAGGCGCTCAGCACTCGGCGCCGATAGCCTATTTTGGTGGGGAGAAAGGGTTTCAAGAAACGCAAAAGCGGGATGAGCGTAAACGCCGACTATGCCAAAGAAACCAGATCGAGATAATCTACGTTGAGGAGGGTTACTCCCTGAGCGAGATTACTAATCGTCTTCGAATGAGGGGCAGCCAGTTCGGGATGCGCTGTTAGTTAGTATCATTTTGTAGAACGCAACTCGGGGAGAGGCTCATCGAGGCGAAACACATTGTTTGGCCAAAACAGTTGGGGAAACGGAACACGAGAACAACGTTGGCGACCTGATTGTGGTTTGGGTTAACTACCATCGGACGCTTCCCAAAACAGAGGGAGAGTTGCGCGACGTTCCCCGTGTTCTGTGGCAAAATTCGAAAGTTTTGTCGCATGACGTTGACCGACCGTACTCCGCGTGTGTGCCCCTATAGTTGAAGTATTGCGCAAACTGTCACTCAGCCGTGGTTAGCTCCGCGTTTGAGGCGCCGCTCGGCGCGGCGATTCCCAGGAGAGCTTCGGCCTCTAATTCTGGCAGGACCTCCACGGTGCGAAGCTTACGGTCAATAGCCCTCCGCCGCACGGCGACTGCATCGATTGTGTTTGTTGCCTCCTGCAGTTTCTTTTGCACTTTATCGAGCACTTTGCCGTATTCTCCAAATTCGGTCTTGACAGCGGCGAGAATCTGCCACACCTCGCTTGAACGCTTCTGTATTGCCAGTGTCCGAAAC